>JAGRAS010000424.1 GCA_020434465.1 Bdellovibrionales bacterium
TAAGGATGCGCAGGGTTTTGATGATTTTAGAATAGCCTTAAGTAAAATTGGAATTTTTAGAGCTGGCAGAATAATTTCCGGGATTGATCAACTTAAACGTGCGTTAGAAGAATACGCAATTGATGAAGTAATTTTTACTGATGTTGTTGAGGTAATGCCAGAAGTTGAGGAAATGATTCTCACTTGTTCTGAGCAGGGTGTGCGCACAACTATTGCAGCAGATTTATTTAGCGTTGGTTTAATAAAATCAGAAATTAGTTATTTTGGCGAAATGCCATTGATTCATTTCCAAACACCACCTGGAGATCGTTGGGAACTAACTGTTAAGAGAATCTTAGATTTAAGCATTTCTGGTTTATGTTTATTTCTTATGTCACCAATTTTTGTATTAATTTCTTTACTTTTAAAGTTTACATCAACTGGCCCAATACTGTTTAAGCAAACTAGAGTTGGCCTAAATGGCAGGCTTTTTACCCTCTATAAGTTTCGCTCAATGTTCGAAAACTCCGAAGATTTATTAGAAAATCTAAAAGAGCAAAATGAGATGCAAGGCCCAGCTTTTAAAATCAAGGATGACCCGCGAGTAACCCCTTTTGGACGATGGCTTAGGAAATATAGTTTGGATGAACTACCGCAGCTTTGGAATGTATTTAAAGGGGATATGAGTTTAGTAGGCCCAAGGCCTCCAGTTCCTGGTGAAGTAAATTTGTATCAACGTAAGTACCGCAGGAGGTTGTCTATGAGGCCTGGTTTAACTTGCACTTGGCAAGTTAGTGGAAGAAATAAGATTTCTAGTTTTGATTCTTGGGTTGAACTTGATTTAGATTATATAGATAATTGGTCATTAGGCAGGGATTTATCACTATTGATTAAAACCATTCCTGCTGTCTTGCGCGGCCAAGGAGCACACTAGCTAATATGAGTTTAAAATTAAATTCCCTTAGAAAATTTCTTATCTCATTTCTGTTATTATTATTTTGTTTTTTAAACTTCGCATGTGCAGAAACTTTCTATGAACTTGCTGCAAAGACAGCAAAAGGTAAGGAAATAAGTTTTACTGACTATAAAGGCTACGTAATACTAGTTACTAATATTGCGACTAAATGTGGTTCTGTACATCAATTAAAAGATTTAGAGAAATTATATCTGAAATATCAGGATCAAAAATTTGTTATCTTAGCTTTTCCATCAATTGATCATTCTCCTCTAGAAAAATCAGACAATGCAAAAGTTCAACAGTTTTGTTCGATAAAATATGGGGTGAGCTTTCCTGTGTTTCAATATAGCACTGTAATGGGAACAGGTGCTCACCCTGTATTCAAATACCTAACTAAGAAATGCCAAGAGAAAAATGCAGGTGAAGTTACCTCAAACTTTGAAAAGTTTCTAATTGATAGAAATGGAAAAGTTAGAGACAGATTTGGCCCATTTGTAGGACCTCTTAGTCTAAAATTAAATGAAAGATTGGAAGTTCTTATTAGGGAAGGGGAAAGCTCATGAAGGCTGCATTGCAGAGTTTGCTTGTAGTACTCCTACTTTTTTCTGTAGTTTCCTGCTCTGCGCTAAAAGCAAGCCCTGCAAAAAACACAGGGTTTTTACCTGACTCTGACAAGTTAATGGAAAAACGTGAGAGATGGCCTTTTAACGGGGTCTATTTAACTGACGAAAAATATTATTCAGTTTTTAGGAAAAATGCAAAGTCGGT
>JAGRAS010000425.1 GCA_020434465.1 Bdellovibrionales bacterium
TCTGCAGATAGCGAACCATTTATTTATTATGGTGCAATGCAAGGCACAGCAGATTCAATGCAGTCAGAAGCGCTTGTAAAACTTGTAAGTGAAAATTTAACTGGAGCAGTTCCTGTATATTTATCTGCTGTTGCAATGACAGAGCCAGCTTTACATGATTCATTGACAGAAAGTTTAGCTTACTCACAGAGAACAGTAAGCCAAGGATACCAACAAGAACAGCACTTTCTTGGCCAACTAGAACAATATCCGATTTTACGTCGTTTTGTTTCAGAACGCTATAAAACATGTATTAATGCATTTACTAAAAAGAGTGGTGGAAAGAAAAAATCTTGGATTGCAGCGCAAGCGGCATGCCTTGGAGATTCATATAAAGCAGTTGAAGAAACTTTTAAAGAAGTAGACGAAGGGCATCATTTTTCAGTATTTGATAATGATAAGTCTTCAGCAGATATAATTAAAGAATACGAAACTGGTGGTAAGACTGTAAGTTCTTGGTTGTTTATTAAAGAGATTGAGGCTCTAGATAAAATTCAATCACAAGATGAAAACCAATCTAAGTTAATAGCTGCTGATAAAAGTAAACTAGAAGAAGCAATGACTCAATGGCTAAACCTTGTTGGTGATATCTCGATGGAGTTAAAGCCTAAGTCAGATAATGAAAAACATATTATAACGATTACTAAGGCAAAGGTTGAGGGCAAAGATGGGAAGAAACCAAGTGAAGTTTTAGATATTCTTGCAGAAGAAAGATATAATGCAATTTTAAGCTTGGTTAAGAAAAAGTGTGATCATGAAGCAAGCGGGCAAAGCGATTCCGCACACAAAGCAAAGCTTACAAATAATACTAAAGCATATTTTGATCCTTCTGCAGACGACTTGAAACTAACTTCAGCTCCTGGCTGGCAAATGGATAAGTTTCAATTAGATCTTCTTTATAATCTGTTTACGATGAATACAAATTTGGATGAGAATAATAATCCAGATTGTAAGTTATTAGAGAATTCAGGTGAGAGCGCATTTAGTTCAATTTCAAAGACAGAAGGAAGAGATAAAATCCTTGCTTGGGCTCAGAAGTATCAAACTTTAGCTTTCTTACTAGGTGGATTAGATCGTCAATTTGTTTTAGCAGGTATGTGGAGGTTTGTTTCTGGTCGAGCAGGTACCACAGCCGGAAGTATTGGGTTAAATGCTTATGCTGGTGCAGCGTTTGAGTTGATTCAATCAAAGTCTGGTTTTGATTCTCCTGAGATTGGCATTCAAAGTATTTATGCAGAATTGCAAGGATACTGGGCTGGTATTAGCGAAGAAGTTAAAAACTTTAAAGATCAAAAGAGTAGTGTCGTTGCCGCTAAGGAAGGTGAATAAGGTTTATTATGTTTTTTGTTGATGCGATACAATTAGTTTTTTCAGTTCAAGAAAAAATGATAGATCTACACGCTCCTATAGATGGTGCGACTGTCTTAGGCAGTGCTTATAATGCTATTTCTGCTGCATTAGCTACTCAGGGCTTATGGATTCAAGCTGATATAATTTATTGGTTAGGATCGAGTGCGCTTGGGCATTGGGCGCCTTTACTATATCTATTTGCAGCTATGGCTGGAATGATCAGCATGGTACTTGGGCAGCCTCCAAGAAATTATGTTTGGTATTTTGTAGGCCCAGCATTATTTCATTGGTTGTTATATACAACCACGCCAGT
>JAGRAS010000426.1 GCA_020434465.1 Bdellovibrionales bacterium
ACCCAGATTCAGAAATTTCTTATCAAGAAAGATTACGCTTGTTTAATTTACAAAGATCTCAATGGACAGATTATAACTCTGCGCTAATTTCAAAAGGTGGAGGTGTTTTTTCAAGATTTGCTAAAGAGATTAGCTTAAGTCCTGAAATAAGAGCTGCATTAAACATTCCTGACGAAATTCCAAAAGCAATCAATGGTGAGCAGTTAATCTCGCATATTTTAAAGGCAAACGTTGATCTTCTTTGGAATGGTGGAATAGGTACCTATGTAAAATCTACTTTTGAAAGTAATGCTGATGTTGCTGACGGAACAAATGATCAAGTAAGAGTTAGCGCTGATCAATTGCGCTGTAAAATTTTTGCTGAAGGCGGAAATTTAGGTATTACACAATTAGGTAGAATTCAGTTTGCAAACCTTGGTGGAAGAATTAATACCGATGCAATTGATAACTCCGGTGGAGTAGCCTTATCCGATAATGAAGTAAATTTGAAAATTTTATTCTCTTCACTAGTAGCAAATAAAAAACTCTCAATTGAAGATAGAAATGTACTTTTAAAGGAAATAGAGCCAGATGTTATTGAAAAAGTTTTAGTACATAACAGAAATCATGCCCTACTACTTACATTAGCAGAAAGACGCTCTAAAATTAATATTCAATACTTTGCAAGCCTAATTGGAGAAGTATCAAAACGTGGCTACATTGATAGGCAAATTGAGTTTTTACCTGATAATCAAGAGTTAAGTGAAAGAGCTTCAAGAAGAGAGGGTTTGTGCAGGCCAGAATTAGCAATTTGTGTAAGTGCAGTAAAACTTTGGGTTAAAGATGAGATTTTAAATACAAACTTACCAGACGACTCACTTTTAAACCGGTACTTACTGCAATACTTCCCTGCCAAAGTAAGAGATAAATATGAGAAAGCTATCCTTAAGCATCCATTATCAAGATATCTAATTGCTACTCAAATAACTAATGAACTTGTAGATTCCTTTGGAATTACATTTGTGCATCGTATGTGCGTGGCTCACTCAGCAAGGCCGGTTGATGTTGTTAAATGCGCATTGGCGGCAGAAGAAATTTTAAAACTATCAAGCATAAAGCAAGAAGCTAAGCAGTTTGATAACTACGAAAATAATAAAATCTATCTCAAGCTTAGGTTACGAGTAAACAAAGCCTTAAGAAATGCAACAGCATGGTTGCTTAGTAGGCATGGCTTAACTTTAAAACTAGAAGAGATTGTGCAAGCTTATGGTAAAAGTTACGACACTTTGTTAGCCCATGCTGATGAGCTTTTCCATGGCAAAGATAATGACGACTATTTAGAACAACTTGCAATTTATCAAGGGCAAGGATTATCAGACGAAACGGCAAGAAGCTTTGCTTTATTCTGGAGAGTTCAGCAAATATTTGAAATGCTCTGGACAAGTAAACAAACTGGTAAAAAACCTGATCTAGTTGCAAAAATATTTACCCAAATTACTGACACTTTAGACATTAGAGGGCTAAGAGAGGCTGCTGAAAATACAATTCCCGATAATAAATGGGAAAGCGAACTTTTAGCTTCCACAGGGGATGAAGCTAGACGAGCTATTTCAGATCTTACCTGTCAGCTAATTGCGGCAAGATTTACTGAAGACAATTTAATAAAAAAATCTATTCTAGACTCTGACTCTTATGAACAATATAGAAAT
>JAGRAS010000427.1 GCA_020434465.1 Bdellovibrionales bacterium
ACTGGTGGTGCTGGCGGCGGTGGTGGTGGAGTTACAGGAACTATGGGTGTTGGTGAGGGCTTTGCAGAATCTGGAACAGGGCTAGTTTCAGGTGATGGATCCGGTAATGGATCTGGAACAACGCAAGTTTCCCCATCTGTTACATTAATCATTTGCGCAAGGATTTTATCTGGCGTATTTCTTAAATCTTTAAATGTTCTAAGTTTTCTTGCAGTAATTGCTCTTTTATGTTTTCTAGCAGCTCTTAAATAAATTCGTTTTGCAAAACTTGTTTCTTGAGCTAAGGCATAAGCACCGTCTCTGATATCTTTTCTGGTTTGTGCAGTATCTTTTGGTATGCATTCAAAATTATCATCTGATTCACATAGTACTGCATATCTTGAAAATTGTCCGTTCCATGTTGAATTCCAAAGATTAAAAACTTCCGCATCAACTTGATTCGATGCAGAGTTAAATTTTTTCTGTACACCTTTAGAAATTCCATTTTCAGTTCTTTCTAAGAACCTATAAATTTGCTTTTTTGTATCTTTAAATCGAAGGATAAAAGCGTGTGAAGCAGAGTCAGTTTTTCCCAAAGGATCACTATTATCTATTAACTCGCAACAATCACCTGTTGGGCAAATTTCAGCTAAATTTGAAGAGTTAACAATTGTTTGGGAATAAGCAGTTGAAGATAAAAGTAGTAAAACTGCTAATAAGAGAATAAACCTACTAGAAATTCCAGATCTTACTGTGCACATCGTAAAAACCTTTAAACAGCTATTAAAAGAATAGTTTAAATTTATGCGGTACTTAGCCTATTTGCCGTTATACAATAATCGGCTAGAGTGCCGCTTTTCATGAGCTATCCTTTGCTTTCTAATCCGTATCTGAGGTAAATTTGCTTCATGAAAAAAGATGATACTTCACAAGTTCTTGAATACGCTAAAGAAATTATTTCTTTAGAAGCCACAGCTGTTAAAACAGTAGCAGAGCATATCGATCAGAGCTTTATTGATGCTGTAGATTTAATTTTGAATATGCCACCTGAAGGCAGGGTTATCTGCTTTGGAATGGGAAAAGCTGGACTGATTGCTACAAAGATTTCTGCAACGCTAGCAAGCACAGCTACACCATCTTTTTTTCTTCATCCAGCGGAAGCTATTCATGGAGACTTAGGTAGGTTTACAAAATATGACATCACTCTAGCTTTTTCTAAATCTGGAGAGACTGAAGAGATTTTAAGAGTGCTGCCATTTATTAAAAGAGTCGGCGCAAAAGTTATTGCAGTAACTGCCAACCCAAATTCTAATTTATCTGAACATGCAGATCTTACGTTAAATATTGGAGATACTGAAGAAGTTGGGCCTTTAAGATTGGCACCAACAACTTCAACTACAGCCATGCTAGCCCTTGGTGATGCTTTGGCTATGACTGTGCTTAGTAAACGAGATTTCACACCCGAGCAATTTGCTTTAAACCATCCAGGCGGAAGTTTAGGAAGATCTTTAATGAAAGCAAATGAGCTTATGCGTACAGGGGAGGAACATTGCATAGTAAATGAGACGGAAATTACAAAAACTGTAATTCATAAAATTACTATTACTCCTCGCAGGCCTGGGGCTGCGTCAATTGTCAATGCAAGTGGAGAGCTGGTAGGCGTCTTTACTGATGGTAATCTTAGAAGATGTTTAGATACTGGTAGT
>JAGRAS010000428.1 GCA_020434465.1 Bdellovibrionales bacterium
ACAACAACCATTTCTGAGTTTGGGTTTGCCTCTACTGCAATTCCATCTCGCGGGAAGAAAAAATCAGAAGGCGTATAAATTGCAGACTGCGCGTAATTGATATCCATATTTTGCACAAAAGGAAGATTGCCGACTGTTCCAGATGTACATACATATAATTGATTCTCAATCGCTCGAGCTTGGGCACAGTAACGCACACGCAGATAAGCTTGCTTATCGTCTGTACAAAAAGGAACAAAAATTATTTCAGCTCCTTTATCGGCAGCAATCCTGCTTAATTCAGGAAACTCAATATCGTAGCATATTAGAATTGCAATTTTTCCAACATCAGTATTAAAGACATCAACACTATTACCTGCCTGCACTCCCCACCAGCGCTTTTCACTTGGTGTAATGTGAATTTTATATTGTCGATTTATTGTGCCATCGCGTTGAAAACAATAGGCTACGTTTTTTAGCGTTTCATCCTCTAATGTGAAATGTGAGCCACCAATTATATTAATATCGTATTTAATTGCTAATTCAGAAAATAATTCTAGGTATCTTGGTGTGAAGGCAGCTAGTTTCCGTACTGCAAGAGCAGGATTTTTTGCATTTACGAAAGAAAGAAGTTGTATAGTAATTAACTCAGGAAAAACAGCAAAGTCACTTTTATATCCAGAGGCAACATCAACAAAATATTCACACTGAGTTGCAAAATCATCAAAGTTTTCAATCGCTCTTAGTTGATATTGAACAAGCGAGACTCTGATTTTTTCAGAGTGTAATAATCTTTTTTTCTTTTCATAAGTATAATCGAGATTAATCCATTCTAAAAACGTTGCATAACCTTTGGACTCTATATCCATCGATAAATAGTCAGGAATTAATTTTTTTAGTACAAAGCCATTTGCAAGTTGAACTGTTAGTACAGGATCAAAAAGAGTCCTATTTTGAAGTTTCTCAACGTATTGTGATGGGCTCATGCTGTCTTGATGCTGATCATATCCAGGTATGCGCCCGCCTAAAACAATTCGTCTAAGATTTCTTTCGGCCACCAGTTCTTTTCTTGCATCGTAAAGTCTTCTGGCTAGTTTCATTCCTTGGTAATCTGGATGCACCATAATTTCAATTCCATATAAGGAATCACCATCTGGATCATGATTAGTTATGTAACCACCATCAGAGATCTCACTCCAACTAGCTGCTGAGTCATACTCTTCAAAATCTATGATTAAACTTGAGCTTGAAGCAACAATTTCACCGTCATATTCGATGCAAAGTTGTCCGTCAGGAAAAATTGACAACTGACTTTCCATTTGGTCTTTTGACCAGTTCGTCATATTTGGAAAACACATTTTTTGTATTTCAATAATTTTATCGTAATCTTCAATTTTTGTTTGTCTAACTTTGACTTTGCTCTGAAACTCTTTAATGTCAATAATCGGTTGGGAGATAATTTTTGATCTTGTCTTTACCTGGGCAGGAGTTGCTTTAGATCTTTGAGGCTTTCTTTTTTTAGTTTTATTTTTCTTCATAAATTTATCAAATGTTTGGTGTCCAAGTCGAGCGGTAGAGAATAAATATACATCTCGCATAAGAATGAACTACAAATACAGTTCTTTTTATCTATTATGCGTCGGTATATTTTATCTTACTTAAGCCTAAGCTAGCTTCGCTAGCCAGGCTCTTATACAC
>JAGRAS010000429.1 GCA_020434465.1 Bdellovibrionales bacterium
AATCAAAAAAACTATCCAGGCCAGTTCTCCAACCTTTCAAAGCATCATTAAAATTAATCATAGCACAATCACCAATTTTTATTTCATTGCCTCCAACTTCTCCAGCAAATGAAATTTTAAGCTCGGCTTTTGCTACTTCTTCTCTAATTTGTTTATCCAACTCGGGTCGATAAGAAATAATATACCTTGCCCCTGTTTCAGCAAATAACTGAACATCCTTTCTTAAATTTGATTTCTGTTCAGCTTCAAGCACAGCACCTTGAGGTTTATGCATAGAGAACGCACATTCAGCTAAAGCAATAGCAAGACCGCCAGATGAAATATCATGACAAGAATTAAGCATCTCTTTATCAACTAACATTCTAATCAAATTAGCTGTGTTAATCTCAAGGTCATAATCTAAACTTGGTAATGGCCCTTTTTCAATTTGAAAATGCTGAGCTAAATATTCACTTCCCCCAATCTCTGATAAAGCCTCTCCAATTACCATAATCCTATCTCCAGCATTACAGAAATAAGCAGGAATACTTTTACTAGCATTATCAATCAATCCCACAACTGCTAACGTTGGGGTTGGTAAAATTCCTGTTCCCTTAGTTTCGTTGTATAAGCTTACATTTCCACTCACTACCGGCACCTTAAATGCCCTGCACGCTTCACCTAGACCACGAATTGATTCTGCTATTTGCCACATCCCTTCTGGACGTTCAGGACTACCAAAATTTAAGCAATCAGAAATACCAATTGGTCTTGCACCAACTGCGGTTAAATTTCTACAAGCTTCTGCAAGTGTTAATGCAGTACCTTGCCTAGGATCAACTTGGCAGTATCTAGAATTACAATCTAAAGTCATTGCAACGCCTTTTTCAGGCTTATTACTTCCCGCCTTGTTTTTTATTCGAATCAGCGCAGCATCACCACCGGGATGAATCACAGTATTGGTACGAACAGTTGAATCATATTGATTATAAATTCGTCTTCGAGAACATAAATTAGCTGAACTAATTAAATTAAGCCAAACAGAGCTTAAATCAACAGGCTCATCAAGGTTTTCCAGAGAAATTTCTTCACCACTTGTTAGCGGCTTTTCTTCTGGCCACCTATATTCTGGAACTGAGCTTGTTAAAAGCTGAACTGGTATGTC
Organism: Bdellovibrionales bacterium; assembly: GCA_020434465.1. The sequence continues at coordinate 1,145 of JAGRAS010000429.1, forward strand.
AGAAACTAATTCACCATGCCAGTATAAATCTACTGAATTACCTGCTGTAACCTCACCTATGATTACTCCATCTAACTCCCAATGTTTAAAAATATCGAGAACTGCTTGTTCTTTTCCCTTCTCAACAACAAGCAACATTCTTTCTTGAGATTCAGATAACATAATTTCATAAGGATTCATCCCAGTTTCTCTTTGTGGAACTTTATCTAAATCTATTCGAACGCCAGTACCTGCTCTTTCTGCCATCTCAAAACTTGAGCTTGTCATCCCAGCAGCACCCATATCTTGGATACCAACAACAACTCCTGTCCTCATGGCATCAAGACAAGCTTCTAATAATAATTTTTCTTGAAATGGATCTCCAACTTGAACTGTCGGACGTTTTTCTTCGGAATTATCATCAAAAACTTCAGAAGCCATTGTTGCTCCATGAATTCCATCTCTTCCAGTTTTTGAACCTACATATACAATTGAATTACCTGGGCCAGATGCAAAGCCTCGAAAAATCGCATTATGTTCAACCAATCCA
>JAGRAS010000042.1 GCA_020434465.1 Bdellovibrionales bacterium
TGAATCTAAGACTGAAGTATTTTGAGGTTTTGCCTTTAATGCTCCACCTTCAACTCTACTAACATCGATGAAGTCACTAACTAATCGAAGAATATGATCTCCATACTCTTTCATATAAGAGAATGTTCGTTTGTTTTGCTCGTCTAGAGAGTCACTCAGCAGAAGATTTAAAGTTTCAACAGAGCATAGCATTGCGGTAATCGGATTTTTTATTTCATGTGCAATTTCATTAACTAGATCAGCTCTATGCCTCAATACTTTACCTAAGCTTTCAAGGCTTTCTTCTAGTTCGGAAATATGTTTTTTTGCTTTCCTAGTTTTAAGCAAGACTCTAAGCAGAGTCATAGAAACTAGGACAACACATATAAAATACATGATTTGAATACTCATTTACGCACACACAAGAATACTGTGGGATAATCGGTATAATTTCAGCTTCGCTTGACTGCTTTTTTTGAAAAATAGCTAATTATAATAGTGGGTTACAGGAGAATGTGCTGAAAAAAGCAGATTTAAGCAGTTAGAATTTTTTCAACTGCTGTATAAGGATCGATTTCTCTGTTAGCACACTTAGTTACAAGCTCAGAAAGGTTTGGCCCAAATTTTTTCAAACTAGTCTCAAGGCTGATATCTGCAGCTAGTTTTAAAATATTCTGCTTTAAAATTTCTAGTTTTTTTTGTTTTCCAATGTCTGAAGTGCTAAGCCATTTTTGGTGAGCTAAAATATCATTAACTAATTCTTCTCTGCCAGTGCCTTGAGTGGCAATAGTTCTTATCAAAGGCGGTTTCCAATCTTTTTCAGTGTACTCAGCAAGAGATAATAATATTCTGAGATCTTTATGGAGTAAATCTACTCCATCACGATCTGCCTTGTTAATTACAAATAAATCCGCAATTTCAAGTATCCCAGCTTTAATTGCTTGAACAGAGTCTCCCATGCCAGGCACAAGAACCACAACGCTTGTATCTGCTGTCCTAATAATATCTACTTCAGCTTGTCCAACCCCGACTGTTTCAATTAAAATTACGTCAAAACCTGCAGCATCTAATATATGCACAGCATCAACTGTAGCACCTGAAAGGCCGCCTAAAGATCCTCGCGTGGCCATACTTCTTATGAAAATTCCTGAGTCTTCGGCTGTTTTTGTCATTCTAATTCTGTCACCTAAGACTGCACCGCCTGAAAATGGGCTGCTCGGATCTATTGCAAGGATCGCAACTTTTTTGTTTCTAGCTTTAAACTCTAATGCTAATTGATCGACTAATGTTGATTTTCCAGCGCCAGGTGATCCCGTGATGCCTACAACATGAGCATTTCCACTAAGTTTATATAAAGCAGATTGAGCCTCTCTAGCTCGAGGAATTCTATTTTCAATAAGAGTAATTAATCGAGATACTGCTCTTAAATCATGTTGAGGAATTTTACTAATTAACTCTTTATTAGAATAATTCATTATTAACTCTTTAAGCGGTTGATGACAGTTTCTAATGCTTGAGTTACTAAAATTCTTTCCTGTTTAGTTGTGTCGCGATCTCTAATTGTTACGGTTTGATCTTCAAGCGTTTGATGATCGACTGTTATTGAGTAGGGAGTGCCTATTTCATCATGTCTTGCATAACGTTTGCCAATTGATTGTTGCTCATCATATTTTGCATTAATACCATTAGTGAAAAATTCAGATACAATTTTTCTTGCTACTTCTGGTAAGCCGTCTTTTTTAACTAATGGAAGAATTGCTGCTTTGTATGGAGCAAGCTTAGGATGAAGTTTTAGAAGAACCCGTTTTTTTTCTTTTCCATCAGCATCAGTGCCAATATCTTCAGTATAAGCATCAAGTAAGAAAGCAAGTACTCCTCTTGTAAGACCAGCAGCGGGTTCAATCACATATGGAACAAATCTCCAGCCAGGTTTTCCAGTCTCAGGATCGTTTTTTTGCGGATCGAAATAAGAAAGTTTTTCTCCTGACACATCCCCGTGTTTCTTTAGGTCATAATTTGTTCTAGAGGCTACACCTTCAAGTTCATCCCAGCCCCAGGGATACTCGAAGTCAATGTCAAAACAATCCGAAGCATAATGTGCAAGCTCACTTTTTTCATGCTGCCTAAATCTGAATTTTTTTGGATTGTTCGCGAATTTTTGCCACCAATTCATTCTCTCGTCTTTCCAGTAATTGAGCCATTCATTTTCAGTTCCAGGTTCGCAGAAAAACTCCATTTCCATCTGTTCAAATTCACAGGTTCTAAAAATATATTTCTCAGTTGTAACTTCATTTCGGAACGATTTACCTATTTGTGCAATTCCAAAAGGTACTTTCATTGATAAAGATTGTTGCACGTTTAAAAACTGAACAAACATTGCCTGTGCTGTCTCTGGTCTTAAATATACTGAATTTGGCTTTAATACTTCTTCTAAATGCCTTCTAAGTTCCGTATGACTAAGATTTGAATCTTTTATTTCGTTTATTAAGTTATCTATCGGATCAACAGGGCCAATAGTTGTTCTAAACATTAAGTTAAACTGTCTTTCATCAGAAAGCTCACTTGAGTTACAAACTGGACAAACATAACCACCGGCACTAACAATCCCTTTTTTTAATTCAGAATCTTTTTTGCCTCCAAGCCTAAACTCAACTTCAGTTCCGGGACTCGCTTTTGGTGCTTTGTCAGCTCTAAATCTTTCTTTGCAATTCTTACAGTCAACTAGAGGATCTGAAAATCCAGCTAAGTGACCACTTGCTTCCCAAACTTTAGGATGCATCATAATTGATGCATCTATACCAACAACGTTTTCCCTTGATCTAACTGTATTATTCCACCATTCTTCAGCAAGATTTCGTTTTAACTCAACTCCTAAAGGCCCATAGTCGTACGCGCTTTTTAAGCCACCGTAGATTTCACTGCTTTGAAAAATAAATCCGCGGCGTTTGCACAAAGAAACAACTTTATTTAAGAGATCTGTGGACATATATTTTCTTATTTTAAGAAGTAACTTTTTTTAAGTCGTCAATTTTACTGGTTAAAGCTTTGCTGTTATCACCAAGATCCTGAGCCCTTTCAAAAGCTATTAATGCATTTTTATAATCTTTTAGAATCTCATAGGCTGTTCCAAGTGTAATGTAAACCTCTTTCGAAGGAGATAGCTGAATAGCACGTTTTGCATATGTAACAGCTTCGTCAGGTTTTTCATTTACCAACAAAAGGCTGCTCAAATTAGCAGCAGTTTGCGCATCTCTAGGGTCCAAAGAATGGGCTTTTCTTAATAAAATTTCTGCATTCTTTGAATCATTCGTTAGTGAATAAACTGTAGCTAGACGCTTAGTTGCTTCTAAATTATTTCCGTCAAGAGCTAAGGACTGTTTGTATGAAGAAATAGCTTTGGCAATTTCTTTATTGCTAAAGTATGCATCGCCAAGACGAGACCATAAACCAGCGTCCTTAGGGTTAGCATCTGTATACTGCTGTAATAGGTTAATTGCCTGACTGAACTTTTGATTAGTTAAATACATTCCGGCTAAATTGAAAGCAGCAGTCAGATTGCCAGAATCAGAAGCTAGCGCACTTTTAAAAAGTTTTTCTGCGCTTTTAAAATCATTCGCCTTTACAGCTGCCACAGCTTTTTCATTTAATTCAATCGAGCGTGGATTTGGTGCTGCATATACATTAAGAGTTGCAAGAACACTGAGTAAAAAACAAAGGGTTATTCTATAAAAATTCAACATTTAAACCTTGAAAGATAATTTATAATACACCTGACACTAAACACAATACTACATACAGGCAGCCTAAAAAGTCATTATAAAAAGTGGATTTTTCGTCAAAAAATCTCTGTTGCTTCAATCTTTGAATTAATTGTGAGCCAGGGAAAAGTATTAAGAGAGTGATAAGGTAAAATGAGGATAGCATATGTGTATAACTAAGACTTGAAATCAATACAGCCGGAAAAATTAAGCAAACTGCATAAAAACTTAAAATGTTCTGTGATAAACTATCTCTACTTTGATAGGAGTCAGAAATTCTGCTGGCACTAATTTGCAGCGCAAGTGCTAGTGAAATTATGAGTATCTGCCACCTAAAAGAACCGATATAAATTAAACAGCTTAGTGAACCAACAATAAGATCGCAGATAAAACTAAGAAAGATAAAAGAGGTGGTTTTTGATTGTCTAAAGGAAAACTCTTTAAGTGAGGAAAATGCTAAGAGTAGAGGGAAAAGAATGAAAACCTCAGTTTTTAATCTTTCGCGTAGTAAACTTAAACAAGCTAGGACAATTAAGATTGAAATAAAAGCGTATAATGAAAAAAGATATTTTTTGAATTTTGGTAATTCCAAAATTAGATAGTTACTTATTTTTAATGTCAAAAACCAAAATAATATGAAAGCTAGCAGTAATGAGTAAAGTTCAAAATAGTTGTAAGGCGACTCAGTTAGTGATGGAAATAGCAGAAAAATTGGTCCAAGTATTATTGGAGAGCATTTTAAAAACAGTTTACAAATCTTTTTTAATAAAAGCATTGATAAGGAAGGAAAAAAACTTTAATTAATACTGAAATTATAAATTAATTACTAAAAAAATGCAGCATAAAATCGAAGCTAAAAAAGTTCAAGCTATGTTTGCTAATATTGCAAGCCGCTATGATTTGACTAATACCGTCCTAAGTATGGGGATACATCATATTTGGCGACGCAAGCTAGTAAAAATGGCTCCAGCCTTAACAAATGGACTTGCACTTGATGTTTGCACTGGGACTGGAGATCTATTGCCTTTGTTAAAGAAAAGGTTTGGAAATGCATATGGCTTAGACTTTGCTTTTCCTATGCTTGTTGAAGGCCTTAGTCTTCAAAGAGAAAGGGCTGAGATGGGTCTTTGCCCTCGTATGCAAGCGGATGCATTAAATCAGCCTTTTTTAGATGGAAAGTTTGACGTCATTACTGTTTCATTTGGAGTCCGTAATTTTGAAGATTTAACTGCTGGAATTAAAGAGATGCTTCGAGTTCTAAAACCAGGTGGGAGTTTGTTGGTATTAGAATTTGGACAGCCAAAGAATAAACTTTTTTCATGGCTGTATAATTTTTATTCGAAACACGTTATGCCGATTATTGGTGGTCTTCTTACAGGGAATAGGCAGGCATATGAGTACTTGCCTGAAACAGCTGCCAAATTTCCATGCGCTTATGACTTTTGTGAAATTTTATCTGAGCTTGGTTTTTGCAATGTTAACTATCATCAACTTAGCCTAGGGATTGCTTATGCTTATTCGGCAGTTAAACCTGTAACTTGATAAGTTGCACTTAGTTTTTATTTTTCTTTCAAATTTTCAGCAACTTACATTTATCGCTAGGTTTCTTAACTCAAACTCAGGTTACAAGGCTTTAAGTTTTAGGCATTTGTTTGCCTAAGCAGTTTTTTGAGCGTAATCTTAGCTGTAACATGTTTTCATGGCTTTAAGCCAAATTAATCGAAAAATTATATTGTGAATTTTAGTTGTGGGTAGACTTGCAAAAATAGGGATTCACGAAGGAAGAAAAACTCCTGTTAGTTTTGTATTACGTGAAAATGGCGTTACTTGGTTTGACGGAATTTCATTATTAACTCTTAAACAATATAAATTAGAAAAAATAGCTGAGAATCTGGCAAAAGGTATTTCATTAGATATTGAGCAAATTAGACATTTAATTAGTAATGTTCCTTTACCTGCAATCCTTATGCTTGTGGAGACAGTTCGTCGTCGTGAACAGCTGACTTCGCCTATGCCTGTTGTAGCAATTCCTGCATTGAGCTGGTTAGATACATTTGGTTTTGCTGGTGCTTTGCGTGAAACTTCTGCGGTTTTACAGAGCATGGATTTTAATGAGAATTTCATTATTTATATTGAAGACGTTGATGTTTTTCGTTTGGATAAAGTTGCCCCTTTAATACAAGCCTTGAAAGATATTTTTATAGGTGTGAGTTTTACCGCTCCTGATATGAGTAGTTTAATTCAGCAACTAGGGTCTGTTGCTGCCAAAACTGCTAAAGGTTTTGAGGATCAACTAAAAGACATTTTAATCACACTTAAAGAAGTTGGTTTTGACAGAATTAGAGGATTAAAAGATAGAGCAAATCTTAAACTGTTAAATCAACTTGGTTTCCCAATTAATGTTTGTACATTAATCGATTGTTATCCAGATGATCTTTTATTAGCTAAAGAATTAGTAATGTTAAATTCGTATGCTGATACGTATAAAATTGATTCTTGGTTTCCTGGACTGAAAAGTATTTCTGATGGTCAAGCTCCGAATTTCATGTCGGATTTTAAATTGCTTAAGATGTTGGCAATAGGCGTTATTACTCTTAAAAATATCCCATTTTTTCGTGCGACATCAGCATATTTCACACTTGAAGGCGTGAGAACCGCATTTATTTTTGGTGCAAACGACTTTGGTTTTGGAGCTTTTAATGAAAGCGCAGGAAAAGTTTTAAATCTCAAGCCCTATAGCGATTTGAGTAAAGTATTTTCTAACTCGGAGACCAATAAATGATAAAGGTCTCGGGCGTTCCCTTTTTTCTTTGCCGGCATTTTCGCTCTTTAGCTGATTTGCCTGAAATTGAATACCAAGAGGGGTTACCCACTGACAATGCAAGATTGCTAAGGGAAGGGGAGTTAGATCTTGCGTTGATTCCTTCAGACGAATTCGCAGCAGATGGTGGTTATTTTGGTCTTGATTATGGTTTGGGTAGTAAACAGCGTACAGATTGTTTGTTTCTTTGTTCAAATAGCCCCGCTGAGAACTTAGAAAAAGTATATGCGCCAAATGGTTTAAGTTCTACATTATTGTTGTTTACATTCTTACTTAAACGTAGATGGTCAAATAGCCCGCGAATTGTAAGTTCGAGATTTAAAAGAACTCAAGATGATATTGGGCCGCGGGAAGGTGTGCTTATTAGATGTGAAGGTCCAAAGGAAAAAATTACAGGTTTTAAATATCAATACGACTTAGGTTATGAGTGGTATTCTCTTACAAAAATTCCTTTCATTTATCTTATTTGGTCAGCAAGGCCTGGGCGCTTAAATGCTGAACAGCTTAAAATGTTTCATAAGGCATTACATAAGTGTGTTAAAACTGGGATTGAGGTTGCTAAAGCAAATTCTGAGGTTTTTGACTGTACTACTGCAGAAGTAGAGAAGTTTTTTGTTAATAATTTTTTGTTTTCTTTTAATGATGAAGTTCAACAAGATTTAACAAAACAATTTGAGATTTGTGCGGATCAAAAACTTATTCCAAAAATGGAATATGATAGAGCCTTTATTACTATGCTTGCACAAGAACCTAGTTATACTGGCTCTAGACATGAAGATGATATAGTTCATTCTATGCTTTGCGGGAACAGGCTTTCAATGCAAGACGCAAGAGTTCTTTTAAACTCTACAAATGTTCCCCAACTACTTGCCGTTGCATCAACTAAAACATTAAATTTTGTGCCTAGAATTTCTTTAAGGCTTAGCTTAACCCCAATGGAGTTGGAAGGTATTCTTGACGACAAAGATAGTGTTTGTGATATAAATAGATATTCTTTCGATAGGGTTTGTATTGATAGTTCTAAGTCTGAGAATGATTTAAAATATTTCGAGAACTTGATTGTTAAAGCGTCTCAGAATCTTACATTTCCAATAGAGTGCTTTTCGACTCATTCTTTATTACAAAAAGTTAGGCATGAAGGTTTATCACTAGCAGAAAGTGCAAGTCGTTTAGCAGCTTGTGGCTTACATTCTGTTGGTCCAGATAGTGAAATGCCTTACACACAATTTAGTGCTGAGAGATATAATATTTCAATAGATGAGTTGTTAAGAACTCATAAATGGCTTCAGTCATATAATATTTTTACTTATTGCTGTGTACCGGGAAATCAGGCCTTAAGTAAAGATGAGCTTGTTTCCCATCTTCATCAATTAAGAACATTACAGGATTTCACCCGGGGATCCAGATGGCTAATAATCGAGCCATATAGAAAAGAATCATTAGAATTAAAATTTCTAAAGAAAAGCGCAGTTTCAGCTTTGTTTATGGACAATATTAGTTCAACAGCGATTTATTTGCGGGATAGTTCAAAGTTAGCATCCTGCATACAACTTGCTTGTTTTGTAAATGAAATCTTTTTAGAGACAGATCTTGCCTCTTTAGAAAACGATATTTCTGAAAAAGAACATTTTTCTAATTTTATTGACACAGAACTAAGTCAGCGAGTTATTGCTTAAGCAGCTTGATCTTTTGTTGATTCATCATTAAAAATTAACATTTCCTCATATTCTGAGTGAAAATAATTTTCTTGAATTTTCTCAACGATGTTAAGGGCAGTTTGTACTTTTTGAGCAGGCGCTAGGATTCTGTAACCCGCAGCTTGTAAATTTCCATCAGAGATTTCAACATGCTCCAAAATAGCTTCAATTGAGTTAGACTCAAGCTTGTTAATAATAGTTTGTGCTAAAGCTTCATCCGTTGTTGTTGTTAGCACTAGATAACTTACCATTGCTTTCCTACGTATTACTGATTTCCTAAGTATTACCCAATTAAATAATTTAAAAGAACGAAGGGATTATAAGTATATATGAGAAACTTTGACCAGTCTTAAAAAATACAAAAGAAATATATAACTTAGGGCTTTATTTGTTTGGGCGCTCTAGGATAGCTTATTGTTAAGGGGTTTAAATTAATGGAAAACAATAGTCTTTTTCATGTATCACAAGAGTTTAAAGTTGATGCTGAACTTTTATCTGTAGAACAAAATGAAGTAGGTCAGCTAAATGGTACATATGTCTGTAATTGGCAAGATGTTAAGAAAGAGAAATTTCGAACAATTTTACAAGAAATCAATCAGTATGTTTTTGTGAAGCCAGAAATATTAGATAAAAACTTTACTATCTTTTCAAGATTTTACCATTCAGCAAAAACAGCCACCCCAGTAAATCTAAAAATACCTGAATTAATAGAAACAAAAACCGGGCATACCATGATAGTTCTTGAAGGTTCATATTGGAGAATGCAGAAATATATTGAAAATAGCATTTGTATCGAGAAACCAGAGAGCTTAAAAGAAGTTCTTAGTGCTACTGAAGCTCTTGCTAGCTTTCATTTAAAATCTTTAAACTTTCCCATTAATAATTTAACTAATCCAATTCCTGGATTTCAAGAAGTTGTTGGTCGTGTAGAGCTTCTGAAAAAGGCAATGAAAGAAGATTCTGTTTCTAGGGTAAGACTTGTAAAGCCAGAGATAAAATTTATAGAAAATTATATTGATGTAGTTAAAGATTATATGAATCTGTACTCTTCATGTCCTCTAAGAGTTACTCACGGGGATCCAAAATTTAATAATTTTTTATTCAATAAGGATACTAGAGAAGCCTTTGCGCTGATAGATTTTGATACTCTTATGCC
>JAGRAS010000430.1 GCA_020434465.1 Bdellovibrionales bacterium
CATTTGTCTCTAGTTGTATCTAGTTTACCACGAAAATGTCAATTATCACTTTTTGATTTTTGGTTCTTGGATTTTGGTTTTTAATTTCGCTGCGTAAGCAGCGAACAAAAATTTATCTGAATTTAAAATAGAAACAATCACTCTTCCCCAACAAGATAAGCTACAATTGGCAGTTTTTCTTGTTTTACAACAAACTGCTGATTACATTCAGCTAAAAGTTTATTCTGAGCTGCAGTTGGCTTTCCTTTGGATTTTAATTCAAACCCGCATCCTTTAAAATAAAAATCAACTTCAGCTTTAGTTTTACTGCTGTAAAGGTAGCTAACATCTAGTTGATTTTCATATCTATATGTTTGAGTAAAAAAAGCGGCTTCATCTAATTTTAAATCAGGTAAGTTTTTTTGATGATTTCTTAAAATCTTATCCGATATTAAGCCCCAAACTAAAGCAATGAAAGGATCGATAGGATATACCTTTTTTAACTTAGCAGGAGCGCTCAACTTGTCATGCAGATCCAGCTTTGGGCAAATTCTTAGACTAAAGCTATCTTCCTGTATTTCAATTAAAGATTTAACCGTATTTGGGCTTGCTATATCAGTCCCTTTTGACAATGCTTCATAGCTCACTCTACTATTTAAAGTTTCACAAATTCTACTTGCAAGCTTACGCAAACTTCTTTCTGAAGTTCTTAGTTTAGACCAGGTTCCTAAAATCCAATCTATATAGACGGTAAAAGTTAAATCGCTAATAGCATCTGTAGTGAAATGCTCTCCAATTGATTGGGGAATGCCGCCAACTAGTTTGTATTCTTGCCACTGCTTACTTAAATCCAAATTTTGGTCATTTAACCATTTCTGATTTATGTGCAGAAAATTTATATCTTGTAGCTGCTGAACATCTTTTGGATAAAATAAATTCAAAAATCTTTTAAAGCTCCAGGGTTTTGCAAAAACTACTTTTCCCTCTCCCTTTCTACCTGGCAAGCGTTCCCCAGATTCAAGCAAGTATCTAGCTTCACTTCCAGTGCACCAAACCCTACATTTTTCTAACATCCCCTCAGAATATAGTTTTCTTAATGCTAGATGCCACTCTGGCACAGACTGTACTTCATCTAATACAATCGTGCTTGCACCTGAAATCTGTTCTCGAAGAGAATTATATAAATCTTGCTTTTCAAGATAGGTCGAACAATCTAGATAGATAAGAGTGTCATAGTCTTTTACAGTTGTTAAAAACCATTTTAGCGAGCTAGTTTTTCCAATTTGCCGGGGGCCATATAAAATAGATATTGAGCCATTTGGGGTGTCAAAAAGCCTTAAATCTATTGCGGATTTTTCATTATAAGCATCTTTACCCCAGAATTTAATTGCTTGTTGAAGCGAGGGATCTTTTATTAACTCACTAAATTCACTATGTTTTATATCGTTGATGATTATCCTCATTTCTATTGAGGATAATTCATAAAAAAACATAAGTCAAGTTAAATCACATGTACTAAAGAAATAGCCATAATATAATAAGTTCTTATAAAAAGCTTGATAGTATGATTTTACGGAAAACATCAGATGCCAAATCGACCAGAGATACCGCCAGAGCAACTAGCAGCCAATAGAAGGGCTTTACTAGAAAAGTTAATAACAGAGCAGCCTGCCAGGAGACCTGAG
>JAGRAS010000431.1 GCA_020434465.1 Bdellovibrionales bacterium
ATAACACATAAATTAATCAACTTCAAACTTTTGTTTTTGAATGAGAAAAATAGCAAATATCTAAAAATTATTAAACTTATTCACAAGGCATCTCAAAGCATGAAATATAGTATTTAGAAGAGAAGACGAGTTTTAATATTTTCATCTAACTCAGTAATTCTATCTTTAATCTCTCTCGATAAGCTCTCATCAACATCCATTATCAGATAACCGATATCACCTAGAGTATTTAAATATTGAGCTTTAATATTTGCTCCAGTTTCAGAAATAATTTTTGTGATTTTACTTAAAACTCCTGGAACATTTTTATGCACGTTTAAAACTCTATGCGCAGCTTTAATTGAAGGCGCTGTAATTTGTGGAAAGTTAACTGCGCCAGCACTAATTCCAAGATCAGTATAAGCCACAAGCGCAGAGGCACTTTCAATTCCAATATTTTGCTGTGCTTCTTGTGTGCTTCCTCCAATATGTGGAGTTAAAATTACATTTGGCAAGCCACAAAGTACGGATGAAAACTGCTCTTCATTTGAACTTGGTTCTATTGGAAAAACATCAACCGCTGCTCCTGCGAGCTGACCAGATTCAATTCCAGTTTTAACAGCATCTAGATCCACTACTTTTCCACGGCTAAGATTTAAAAGATAACTATGATTTTTCATCATCTTTATTTCGTTTTCGCCGATCATTCCTCTAGTGCTTTCTGTATCCGGAACATGCAAGCTAACAAAATCACTTGCCTTGAGTAGGGATTTTAAATCTTTAACAGCCTGAGCGTTTCCTAAAGGTAATTTTTTTTCAATATCATAAAAATGTACTGACATCCCCAAAGCTTCAGCCAATAAACCAACTTGTGGCCCAATATGGCCATAACCAATGATCCCTAAAGTTTTTTGCCTTACTTCATAACAATTGTTAGCTGACTTGTCCCACTGCCCTTGATGCAATAATAAACTCTTATAAGCTGCTTTTCTCGCAAGCATAATAATATTTGCAATAGTTAATTCTGCAACACTTCTAGTATTACTGTATGGAGCATTAAAAACTGGCACTCCTATTTTAGCAGCCATCTCAAGATCAACCTGATCTGTACCAATACAAAAACAAGCAACTGCAAGCAAGCGTTGCGCACGCTCAAGGACTTTGCTGGTTAGCCTAGTTTTTGAACGTATGCCAATTAAGTGAACATCGGGGATAAGTTTAAGTAGTTCTTCTTCAGATAAAGCAGCATTGGATGACTCTACCGAATATCCGCTCTCTTCGAAAACATCTATTGCGGCTTGATGAATACCCTCAAGTAGCAAAATCTTTATTTTTTCTTTTGGAAAAGAGTAAGTGCTCATTCTGGCCTTATGAAAATTAAGCAACTTTTTATCAAGTTCCACGATTAAATCAATAGAGGGGCAATATTTTATCAAAATTTAAAGAAAAAAGGCGCAAAATGAGAATCAAGCCAATTAGACATAATAGATTGACTGAACAAACTGTTCAAACAAAAACACGTACAAAAAGAAAAAGTAAAACCAAAAAACTCAGGCTTGATGAAACTTCAATAACACAAAGCCCAGTAGACACAGAATCATTAAAAACATCCATCGGTAAGGTTTTTCAAGCAAAAGAAGGGAAACTCGGCGAAGAACTAGGCGAGCTAAGTGAACTAAAA
>JAGRAS010000432.1 GCA_020434465.1 Bdellovibrionales bacterium
ATGCTCTAACAATCCTACAAAATTTTTAGTTGCTTTATCTAGTGCTTCGTTATCTTTTGGATACTTTTTAAGACTTTCTTCTTTAGCTTTACTACTTATTTCTACCCTATCCTTAGACATGGGCAATTGAGATATGACACCTATTGCCTGTAATCTCGTATCTTTCGATAAGGTTAAAAATGATCCAAAATCTGATATTTTTAAACTGCTAGTATCATGACCAATTCTTCTTAACCTAAGATCTAGAATTTCATTGGCAGCTGTTCTTACCTTACGCAAAAAAATAGGCTTTGGATCCGTTTCATTAGGCCCTTTTATGTCCCTCCAATGTTTGTCATCTTTTTTATAGTTCTTATAAAGCTTATTAAACTCGCGTAAAAAATGGCCTGCATCTGGATGACTACGAACAACATGCAACAATGCTTCATACTTAGTTTGACTTAGTACTATTCCTGGGAATGCAGCCACTGGCCCATCAGGCCGATCATCAGCAAAAGTTTCTTTCTTACCTCCCAGAGCTGAAGATAAAAGAATAAGTGCAGTTACTGCAGTAGCTCGTTTAAGTCCTAGCTTATCTGGGCTTTTTAGCGATTTTAGCTCCTGGGGAACTACTTTTTTTGATTTACCAATTCCTAACATAGTTTGATCCTCTATAACAGGAGATAAAACTATCAACTCAAGATAAAATTTCAAGCTTTTAATCCTTGCTATTAAAATTTAAGAGAAAAATGACAAAAGAACTGTATATACACCTCTTATTAATTTGCCTAAGGCAAATCAATAAGAGGTGTATTCGAGCCTGGCTAGCGAAGCTAGCTTTGGCGGAATGGATAGCATATGATTGAAAACGCCTGATCGGTTTTTTCAAATGCACCTGGTATATCGTCCTCGAATAATAGAAATTCTCGTTTTCTATGACAAAGCTTGATCGGCTTTGATCTAAACCAAGCCTTTAAGTAAAACCTTTCAATTTCCTCAAGTAAAGGTATTTACTCGTAGCCTTTAACAAATTTTTTTTTACAGGATGCAAGAAACTTTTTACCTTTATTCTCTTACTTTGATTGTAATTTATTTTTGCTCGATTGTAACAGTTAGTTAGAAAGAAACAGATGCAAAATTTCTAGTATTTCATACTCAATCAGCAAGAATGCAGAATTTGGGTGCTCGCTGCGCAAAACTCAAAACTAAAACAGCAAAAATATTTGCACCTTATTTTTCACATAAAAATCTTCAAGGAGTCGTAGATGTTGCTAGATACCAGAGAGTAAGTCTTTACGGAAATATAGAGAGGTTTAAAAAAACTGTGCTGCGCTAAGTTATCGACAAGGAATTCCGATTGAAGCAGGCCAGCATGATTCAATTGAGGCTTTCGAGACAGCAAAAAATGTTGCTTCTGCTTTGATGATTCCTAAAACTTATAACCTAGTCGAGTTATACGAAACATTTGATATAATCAAAGAAGACAAAGAATATATAAACTTTGAAAAATCCGATACAAGTTTTATTCCAATATAGGCAGGTGAAATTGCTCATAAGCCCTTGGTTTTTTTTGGCTTAAAGGCGCTAAGAATTTAAAAGATCAGGATCTTACGACTATCTCAAGTTCTACTAAATCTGTCTCTAAATCCATTTTACTTTCTCAGAAGTTTCATCTCGAA
>JAGRAS010000433.1 GCA_020434465.1 Bdellovibrionales bacterium
TTTAGGGCAAAAAAACTCAGCACAAGATTGCACTTTGCTAATGCTTATTAGTGTAAGTGCTTATTAGAAATTGTTGGGCTGTAGTCAAAAAAATTGGGAATAACTATTCAGGGAATAACTTTTCAATGCAAGTATCAAGGTTAGAGATTTTTGGATTTAAATCCTTCATGGATAGGCTCCTTCTTCAAGTTGAGCCAGGAGTTACTGCGATTGTTGGGCCTAATGGCTGTGGTAAGTCCAATGTTGTTGATGCACTTCGATGGGTTTTGGGAGAAACAAAAGCTAGTAGTTTAAGAGGTGGAACTTTAGAAGATGTAATTTTCAACGGTACTGACAAGCTTAGACCATTAGGACTTGCTGAAGTTTCAATTACTGTCCGTTCATCTGATAAAAACTTTTTTGCAGATCTAGTTTCTCCTAATTTAGAAGCTGATCAATTAGTAGAAGAAATAACCTCTGATATTTTAATAGAAGAAGATGCAGCAAAAGCAGATGAGGTTGCTGGCGAGCAAGCTCAGCAAGATAGGATTGCTGAAAACTTAGATGAAGATGGCAAGCCAAGGCTAACTGTAATTGATGGAAATTTAGGCAAAGAAGATACTAATGAATCTTCTAGTGATAATGAATCGGAGTCAGTAAGTCCTAAGAATACTGAAACACAAGCCCCAACGCTTTTATCTAGATTTTCTTGGTTAAAATCCGTAAGTGAAGTTCAAGTAACTCGGAGACTTTACAGAAGTGGCGAATCTGAATTTTTTATCAATCGTGTTCCATGCAGATTAAAAGATATTAAAGAGTTTTTTAGAGCAATTGGCCTTGGTGCTAGGGCATACACAATTGTAGCTCAAGGCGAAGTTTCTAGAATTGTAACTTCTAAACCTGAAGAGCGTAGGCTGATGATTGAGGACGCTGCTGGCGTGTTAGGGTTTAGAGATAAGATTGCGTCTGCTGATCGTAGATTGAAAGAAACTGAGCAAAATATTGCGAGACTTGAAGATATTGAAAGGGAAGTTTCTAGGCAGGTAGCTTCTTTAAGGAGACAAGCAAATAAAGCTCAAAACAGACAACAGTTAAAAAATGAAATTGCTGAGTTTGAGCAAGCCTTATTTCGTAGTCAGTTTTTAGTTTTAAATAAAGATCTTTCAAATTTACAAACTGAGGCTGGTGAAGTTTCTTCAAAGGAGACTAATGCTGAATCTCAAATGTCTTCGCTCAAAACAGAAGAAGAGCATGCGCGAAATATGTTGATGACAGTTGATGTTCAAGGTGATGAATTAAGATCTAAGATTGATGCAATTAAAGAAGAGTTAAACGAGCGATCCAGACAGAGATCTGAAAAGCAAGCTAGAATTGGTGAACTCAAAGCTTTTTCAGTTTCTAGAGAAACAGAAATAAAGCGCTTATATGAAAGGCGTTCAACTTTAGAAGAGAGACAGCGAGAAAGTGTTGATGCAAGAGCGCAGTTAGAAACGGACGAGCATGAGCTTGGCGCAAAAATGAGTCAATTAGATACTCATGGAGAAGATGAGTTAAGAAGCTTATCAGAAAAAATCGAAGAGCTTAAAACAGAACTAAAAGAAAAAAGTTTTAATGTCAGAGAAAATAGAGATAAGCTTATTTCTGTTAGAAGTAATTTAAATTCTATAAAAGAGCA
>JAGRAS010000434.1 GCA_020434465.1 Bdellovibrionales bacterium
TTAAAAACAGTCCCTTTAGCCGAAAGTAAGAGGTGTATTGAGCCTGGCTAGCGAAGCTAGCTTAGGCTTAAGTGAGATAACCTGTGCCAGGCGCATAATAATAAAAATGACAGAAAATTCTCAAAGATTACAAGTAAAGGTTTTGTCTGATCATGGTGAAGTGGTTACACAAGTCAACTGCCCAAAGGGAAGTATTACAGTATTAAGAGGATATAAGCAGTCAGATCTTGAACCTTTTAAAAGCGCTTTTGCTGGAATCCCTGGACCTGAAAGAATAGTTATAAATGTCAATAATGCCCCCTATGAAAGGGAAGAGAATATTTTAATTGGGTTTGGAGAAAATGATTTAATTCCAGAAGTAACTGTAGAAGATTTTTTTGCGAAATTTATGAGTACATCAGCTGTCGAGCCACTGCTTTTTTCTTACGGTTTAGATGGAATCGCAAAAAAAACTTTATCTAGTCTTCCATCTGACGAAAAAAGAAGAGTCCAAATTTTATCTGCTCTCTATCAAGAAGGTAAAGCGGTCATTCTTAACCTTCCTTTTGAGCCAATCGCAACAAGTTGGAGAGAAAAGTATGCAAGCTACTTACTTGAACAATGCGTAGCAAATGACAAGATTTTAGTTGTTGTGAATCTTGATTACCGTCCTGAGTGCTGGGTGGACAATCCAAACATAATTAGAATCCAATTAGGCGAAGATGTACATAAAACTATTGGTTTTGGTGCTGGTAATTCTGGAATAAATGAATTAATTCAAAACATCAGAACTTCTATCAAACAGGATGAAACTCTGGGACAAGCTGTAGAGAGAGTGCAAAAAGAGTCTGCTCCAAGACCTGTTAATGAAGATAGAGACAGAAAAACTACTGCGGAAGTTAAAGAAAAGCTTATTCCTCCATTAATTGATCCAGGTCTATTTTCAAAGCTTTTAAAACCCATTGCTGCTTGTATGTTTGCTTTGTTGATTACTCTGATTTATTTAACTAATAACAAAGCCGCAAATTTAAATGCAAATAATCACACTAAAAATTCAACTCAATCAAAAGAATTTGCTAAAACGCCTGTAAAATCACCTAAAAGAGAAGTAGCAAGTAACGCGGTTCCAGATTATAAGCAGGTGATTAATAGGCCTGAAATTAGCCCTAATGTAATAGATCTTTATCCTACTGCTATAAAACAAAGCTTACTTAGCGCCTTAAGAAATCCAAACCCTCCTTTTTTACAAAGTGCTGAAATAAAAAAGCCAACAATAAAAAAGAGTGCTGTGGATCAACAGGCTGCCAGCTTATTATCTGCTCTACAAGATTTAAGTGGTACAGCACCTGAGAGTTTAAACAGCGCAGAAGACAATACCACTTCACTAGGAAGCTCAGCTGCATTATCATATGAAGAAAGAGAAGAAAGAAGAGAAATCATCAGGCAAAAATTTCTAGAAGCTATCCAGAAAGCTTCTGCTTCTTAAGTGAATAATTTCAGGAAGAAATCCGCCAAGTCCAACTGCTATTATATCGTATCCAAATTTTCTTATACCTTTTCTTTTTAGTTTTTTTAAATTTTTATTCAAATATATTTCTGCCAGTTCATTTATTTTCTTTTGTTTTCTCGCATCAACTGCGTTAAAAGCATCTTCAATCCACGTACTGGTTT
>JAGRAS010000435.1 GCA_020434465.1 Bdellovibrionales bacterium
CTTTAACAGCTCTTTTGCCAATACGTGCTGGTAGCCAAAGAGTTATTAGAAAAAACGTTAAAGAATTTGCTAATTACAAATTTGGCTTAACAGAGTTGAAAATTCGGCAGCTTTTAAAAGTAAATTTATTTTCTGAAATTTTAATTGATACGGATCTTCCAGAAATTGAAACAATATTAGATGTCTTGGCTTCAGATGGTTTGAAACTTACAAACATTAGAGTTGAAAAAAGAGATGCAAGCTTAGCAGGAAGCGATGCGACTACTGACGATCTTATTGTTTACTTAGCCGATAAAGTTAAAACTGATATTGTATTATGGACTCATACAACTCAACCGTTTATAACGCCTGAAATTTATAAGGAATCTATTGATAAATTTCAGTTTGCACTACAAGAATCTTTTGATTCTTTAATGACAGTTTCACCTCTAAAGACTTTTATTTGGAATGATAAGGGGGAGGTGAACTATTCTCGAAAAATAGAGAAATGGCCTCGTACCCAAACCTTACCATCGTGGTATACAATTAACTCTGGAATTTTCATTGTTGATTCTATGCATATGAAAAATTATGGCGATAGGATTGGTCTTAAGCCTTTTTTGTTTGAGATAGATAAACTTATAGGCTGGGACATAGATGATATGGATGATTTTTTAATTGCTGAATCTATTGCTAAAACTTTTATGAAAGATAAGTTATTTCTCTAAGGATTAGAAGTGCAAGAATTAATTAGTCGAATTTGGAATAGAATAGAGCTAAGACTCGATCCTTGGGAAAGAAGTATTATTAAAAAGATGCGTAAAGACGCAAAGTTTTTATTTCTGTCAGAGTTAATCCCCTTTTTTGAAAATACGCATGTTTATTGTTTTGGAACAGGTGGAAGCGTAGCTAATCTACCAAATCTTGGAAGACTCAGAGATAAGAATTTAATGATTGTTACTTCTGGACCAATTCATTTTTTTAGAACTTATAAAGTTGTTCCGAATATTTGGATTATTCATAACGCAGACTCTGTGAAAATGTTTTTAAAAGAAGAGGAATCTTCCCCTTTAGACTTTTCTAATACTTTTATTTTAGTACCAGCAAACGACTCTTATTCAAAACTTCACTTTTCATCTATTGAAATAAAACAACTCAGAGAGCGACATCCTGAAGCCACGTTTGTTGTTTATCGTGAAATCTTTCCTCAAATTAATAACTTTATACTTCCAGAAAATTTTATGAAGAAGGGAATTGAGCCCTTAAGATCATTGCACGGTAGTGTGCTAGAAGCATTATTTGCGCCGATTGCTGGATATTTAGGTATTAAAGGTCTTTATTTTTCAGGGATAGATCAACTCCCTACAGGTCATTTTTGGGATAGGAAGTTCTATTACCAAGATATAAATGGTAAGCCTCTAAATTTTCCTGAGCACGAAAATACTTTAAAAATTAACAATATTCTTGCAAGCTTTTCACAGCAAATTGGCTTTGATATTTTTAGACTGGAAAAAGAAGAAACTATATTAAAACTATATCCTTATTTAGACTTTGAAGATTCCTTAAAGTTAACGAGCCCCATAATAACACCGGAATTGATAAAAAATCAGATTGTAGCCTTTGAATAGCCTCTTGCCGAGGTTTTTACTAGCTACTATTTTTTAAAATCTA
>JAGRAS010000436.1 GCA_020434465.1 Bdellovibrionales bacterium
TCCACCTTTATCTGCTCAGCAAAATAATAAAGTTGAGCAATCAAAGTTTAAAAAAATAGTAGTCTCCCAATTTGGTAAAGAAAAATTTTTATTGTACTTGCCTCTTTATATAGCAATGGAAGAAGGTTTGTTTTTAAAAAGAGGTATTGAGATTGATTTACGCTTTGTAGGAAATGATGATCAAATTTTCGCCAGTGTAATTAGTGGGGATGCTTTGT
This sequence comes from Bdellovibrionales bacterium, assembly GCA_020434465.1. The sequence goes on from JAGRAS010000436.1 coordinate 219, forward strand.
TTGGAGTTGGCGATCCAGTATTTGCTGCGATATCTAGAGAGAAAGGCGGGCCTGGAAAGATCGTAGCCTCAATGATTACTAAGTTAGGCCTCTCAGGTTATACTAACAATACCCAAATACCAAACATTATAGCTCCTCAAGATTTAAAAGGCTTAAGAGTTAGTTCTTTTCCTGCACCGTCTACTACATACACTTTGCTTTCTGAGTTTATTAAATTAAACGAACTAGATAAAACTGGCACTAGTATTGTTCAAGCTGGTGTTGGCGCTCAATTAGCAGCTTTAGAGGCAGGGGATGTAGACATTGCAATTGATTTAGAGCCCTCAGTATCAATTGCAGAAAGTAAGGGCTATAGAGTGAATTTCTCTCTAGATAAATTCACTGAATCACAAGCCATCACTGGAATTTCAACTCTAGAATCTACAATAAACGACCATCCTGAAGTTGTTCAAAAAATTGTATCAGGATTACAAGAAGCGCTTATATTACTCCATAAAGATCGCAATATTTGTTTAAATGTTGCACAAAAACTTTTCCCAAATCTAGGGATTAAAGTGATAGAAAATGCTGTTGAGCGAATGCTTAGTGCTGGTATGTATCCAAAAACAGCAAAAATGGAAGACAGTAACTGGCAACGAACTCTTAAAACAAGACTCGATTCAGGTGAACTTAAAAAGGCGCAAGCAACAGAATTTACTGTTGATAACAGTTTCGCAGAAAAGGCAATCCAGGAGTTAATGTTTGAAGGATAAATCCAAAGAAGAAGTTCTTTCTATTCGTAGTCTTTCAAAGTCTTACATTTCTAATGATGGCACTAAATTAGATGTGCTAAAAAATATTTCTTTTGATCTTTATAGTCAAACTGTTACTTCAATCTTAGGAGCAAGTGGATGTGGCAAGACTACTCTTTTAAGAATGCTTTCTGGGTTAGAAAATTGCGACAGTGGAGATATTAATTCAAAATTTTTTAGACCGGGAAGTTCTATAGGCTATCTTCAACAGTCTGAGAAACTTTTGCCTTGGCGCACAGTCTTAGATAACGTGACTTTAGGGTTGGAACTTTTGGGCATAGAGAAAAAAATAGCAGAAAAAAAAGCCTTGGGTTTATTAGATCGAGTAGGAATGAAAGAGTTTGCAAGTTCATTTACCTCGCAAATTTCTGGAGGTATGACTCAACGCACTTTACTTGCGAGAACTTTGATAACTGAACCAAAATTATTATTACTTGATGAACCACTTGGTCAATTAGATATTGTTGCCAGAAGAGATCTGGCAAAAATAATTCGAGAATATGCTCAAGAAAAGTCAGCAGCAGTGTTATTAATGACTCATTCAGTTGAGGAAGCTGTTTTTATCTCGGATATAGTTTTTACTTTAAGTAGAAGACCGGCAATGATTGTAGAGAGATTTGAAATAAGCAACTTACTTGA
>JAGRAS010000437.1 GCA_020434465.1 Bdellovibrionales bacterium
TCAATTAAGAATAACTGAGTCTGCAATTAAATTTCAGACTCATAAGTTAAGTGATAAAACTAGAAAATTCAAAGGTAAGATTTCTAGTAAGAAGGCTGATGGTTCTGATTCGGCGGATGATTCAGAGCAGCTGGCTGTATAAATCTTTTAAGAGTGTAAAAATAAAAGGATAGGTACTATGGAAGTCATTTTTATTGAAGATTGCCCAGCAAATGGTTTTTATGCTGGAGATAGAGCAAGAGTTAGATCTGGCTTTGCAAGAAATTATTTGTTGCCAAAAAAATTAGCAGTAGAAGCATCCACTGGCTCTGCTAAACAAATCAAGCATAATTTACGTTTGGCTGAACTAAAACGTGAGAAGCTAAAGATTGAAGCTGAGCAGAAAGCTGAAGAACTAAAAGCTGTAAAGTTAGAATTTAAACTTAATGTTGGTGAAAACGGCAAAGTTTTTGGTGCAGTAACAGGCAAAGATATTATTGCAGCTTTAGTTAATGCTGGTCATAAAGTTGATCGTAAGCAGATACGTTTGACTGAAAGTATTCGTGGTGTTGGAAAATACCTAGTTGAAGTTAAACTTCACTCTGCTGTATTTGCTCAATTGGAAGTTGAAGTGTTTGCCCAGAAATCTGAAAAAGCTCAAAAGGCGACCGGAAAGAAAAAAGGTCGAGGTAAGAAAGCTGAGGAGTCAATGGAAGCTGAAGGCCTAGAAGCTAGTGAAGAAGAGATATCTGAAAATAACGAAGCTTTAGTTGATGAAGTTTCTAAAGAAGGCGATAGCGAACAAGAGTAATTTTTGAAGTTACTACTTGAGGCTTAATTAAATGAAGTCAAATGCCTCATATACTGTTATTTTAATAGTAGTCTTCTTTATTGCTTTTGCAATACCATTAACATTTGCTGCAAAAGTTGGGGGATATTTTTCAAGTGACTCAGAAGTTGCTGAAGATAAAATATTTCCCACATCAGTTGGAATATTCTCACCAGATAAATCAATTGAAGTAATAAATAGTTCAGAGCTAAATCCACAAAAAGATAGTGATTTTTTACTCAGTATCTGGATACAAATTAAACGTTTACCCCATGATGGTGAAAGAGTTATTTTTCTTTCTAAGTATGATGGGGATTCAGTTAATAAAGAAGGTTATGCGATGGGTTTCCTAAGAAATGGAGATCAAATTCGCCCCCAAGTATACTGGAAAGGTAAAGAAACTAAATCTGGAGGTTGGAATACCTTCAGTTCAGTTCAATTATTGCCAGGTCATTGGTATCGCTTTTTATTAAGTTATTATGACTCAAGTTATCTTGGTTTACATGCATACCCATATTCAACTAATCCTGAAGATAAACCAATGTTACTTGGCGGCTTTGATGTTGGCCAAGTTGGAGAAGTTGAAAGTATATCAAATTTGAGCTTAGGCTCGGTTGGCTCTAAGAATTTTCGTGGAAGAATTGGTACAGTTTCAATCTTCAGTTTGAAGAAACTAAAAAATTCTTTTGAAAGTGTTTGGAGACTGTTAAAAGATGATGATGCATATAGTGCATGGGATAAAGATAGAATTGCACTTTGGTTAGAAAATGCTGTGGATAAAGGAAGAAGCCGCTTTGATGTGAAAGTTTATGGTGCAAAAGATT
>JAGRAS010000438.1 GCA_020434465.1 Bdellovibrionales bacterium
TTTGTTGGTCTAGATGATATTGTTCGTCAAAGAATAGGGCAGAAGAAGCTAGGGTTTGGTGTTGCAAAAAATGAGAAGCTAACTGATGAGCAGAAAAAAGAAGAGAAGGCCGCTTTGCTTGCGCAAGTACAACCTGAAGATCTTTTAAAGTTTGGCTTGATTCCAGAATTTATTGGTAGACTTCCACTAATTGCAAGCCTTGAAGATCTAGATGAAGCCGCTCTTGTAAAAGTTCTTTCAGAGCCAAAAAATGCTTTAACCAAGCAATATAAAAAACTTTTTGAGCTTGAAAATGTTCAGCTTCGCTTTGCAGATGGAGCTCTCAACGAAATTGCTAAAGAAGCAATTAAAAGGAAATCAGGAGCTAGAGGACTTCGAGCTATTATGGAAAGTATCATGCTAGATATTATGTTTGAAGCTCCTAGTGATCCAGATATTAAAGAAATTGTTATTTCTGCAGATACTATAACTAAGAAAGAATTGCCTCTGGTTGTGTATCAACACCAAAAAGAATCTGCGTAAATCTGGCTATATTTTGCCAATAGTATGAATTTTGCCAATAGTATGATTAAACTTTCTTTTGCGCATTGGTTAGTTGTATTAAGCTCTCTGATTAGCCTGGCTGGTGGCTATGTATACATTAAAGCAGTAATCTTAGGAAAAGTTAAGCCAAATCGAATTAGTTGGTTTATGTGGGCAGTTGCTCCCTTAATTGGAGCTATTGCTGCATTGGATGCTAATGCTGATATCTGGGCTACGATCAGAATCCTGCTTGCTGGATTCATTCCACTTATGGTCTTTATTGCCACTTTTATTAACAAGAAAAGCTACTGGGAATTAAATTTTTTTGATGCAATTTGTGGGATACTATCTGCCATTGCGTTGGGAGTCTGGATGATTGTCGATTATCCAAGATATGCTATATTGATTGCTGCAACTGGAGATGGATTTGCAGCTTTGCCAACTATACTAAAAGCTTGGAAATATCCAGAAACAGAGAATGGTATGATATTTGTTGCGAGTTTAATTAGTGTACTACTAGTGATTCCATCAATTGATGTATGGAATATTGAAAACGCAAGTTTTCAGATTTATTTACTAGTAATTAATACTATTCTTGTATTTGCTGTTTATCGTAGAAAAATATTTTTAAGATCTTTAAATAAAGCATAACAATTAAATACCTAGCTATATCAACAGTTTATGTCAGTTTTAAGTCTGCTTTTGCTTGGATCATTTTCAATAAAAAAGCGGATATTAGATCATGAAAAGTTCAGCTAAAATAAAAAATCTAATTCTTTTCCTGTTTGTTTTTACTTTTTCCCCGAGCGTAAGTTTAGCACAAGATATTAGTCAGCTTGGGGGAGATCTTAGTACAAGTATTCCAGGGCCAAATGGGCTCCAAGCTCCATCTCCAAATATTGCTACTCAAGAGTTATTAGATAAACAAGTTACAGGTTTTGTTCCTTTTCATAGCCAAAACTTTGAAGCAGACGGTTTAGGCCCTTTCTTTGTAAACTCTTCTTGCGGTGGTTGTCATTTTAACAATGGAAAAGGTGAAGTAAGAATTTCAAAACGTAGTAAAAAAGAAAATGCAATGGTCATAAAGGTGAGCCTGCCAGGGTTAA
>JAGRAS010000439.1 GCA_020434465.1 Bdellovibrionales bacterium
TGCAAGTGCTGATAGATCATTAATGCTGTATGTTTCACCATCCAGAGTTTCTGGAATAAAACAAACTACATGCGTTTCGTAGATTTTCTTGCCTTCTACAAATTTACAATCTTCATTTAAAAAACTTATAAGCTTAGCAGGTGGTGCAAAGTCACCGCTTACAGACTTACCAAAGATCTTTTGCCAGTCTTCAGCCCCAATAAAGTCTACACCCATTAACTGCTTTAGCTTTTCAAGGTTTCTTAAGTCTTCTTTACTTAACGAAGCGCTAGATAAGTCAGTGGTTTGCTCAGGTCTCCTGGCAGGCTGCTCTGTTATTAACTTTTCTAGCAAAGCCTTTCTATTGGCTGCTAGTTGCTCTTTCGATATATCTGGTTGATTTGGCATCTAAAAGTTTCCTTAATTGACTCGTAATATTATGGCTTCTTGTGTTTGAAATGTGATTTAGGCACACAAATCACCACTCCTGATTTAGGCCTAGATCGGGATTAGAAAGTCTGATATACTGCATGTATGGAATTCCAAAGAATCTTAAACCTCCCTAATTTATTGAAAAAAAAGAGTTTTTTTCTTTTTGGCCCTAGAGCCTCAGGAAAAAGCTATCTTATCAATAAACAGCTTCCAAAGGCAAAAGTCTATGACTTATTACATGCCCCAACATTTGCCAGACTAAGCAGGGCCCCCACTTTGCTTCAGGAGGAATCAAAAGAAAATGAACTGATTGTGATTGATGAAATTCAAAAGCTGCCCAAGCTTTTAGATGAAGTCCATAGATTAATTGAAAATAGTTCAAGAACATTTCTTTTAACTGGTAGTAGCGGATTAAAGCTTCGTAAGGGTGGAGCCAATTTGCTGGCAGGCAGAGCTTGGGAAGCGCAGTTGTTCCCTCTAGTCAGTAAAGAAATAGATCATTTCGATTTAAACCGCTACTTACTCGTTGGAGGGCTTCCCAGCATCTATCCTTCTGAAGAACCATTTGAAGAACTTTTTGCCTATACCTCAACATATCTAAAAGAAGAGATTCAAGCACAAGCAGCAGTAAGAAAGTTTGAACCTTTTGTTTCTTTTTTCGATTTAATTGCTTCAAAGGTAAGTGAAGAAGTCAATTTTCAATCTTTAGCAGAGGATTGTGGAGTAAGTCCAAAATCCATTAGAAACTATTTACAACTTCTTGATGATACCTTAGTAGCCTTTTTATTGCCCCCATATAAAAAAACAAAGCAAAGAAAAGCTACAAGCAGAGCTAAGTTTTACTTTGCAGATATAGGGATAGGCAACTCTTTATCTAATATCACATCACTTTCAGATGCTACAGAACACTATGGAGAATGTTTTGAGCAGTTTATAATTTTAGAGCTTCGAGCTTACCTTTCTTATACCAGACGTAGAGAACAACTGTTTTTTTGGCGGAGCCAGTCAGGGCTAGAGGTAGATATTGTTCTTGGTGATAAGCTGGCAATTGAAGTTAAATCTACTAAACATGTGCAAACAAAGCACCTAAAAGGTTTAAAAGCTTTTAGAGAAGAGGGTTTAGTTAAGGATTATATAATAGTAAGCCGAGACCCTGAGGAAAGATTGGTCGATGGAATACGAGTTTTACCATGGCAAGTT
>JAGRAS010000043.1 GCA_020434465.1 Bdellovibrionales bacterium
CAAGACCGGTGCCTTCAACCGCTCGGCCATTCCTCCGTCTTTTATAAAAAGCTATGTAGATGTGGAGACTAGAAACTTTGAAGGATTTTTGCAAGAAGTTAGGCGATATAGCCCTCAAAAAAAAGGATTAAAGTTATACATAAAAATGGCTTTTTTCTAATATCGCGAGGCATATAGGAGGTGAGATTTTTGATTCTAAGCCAATAATCTGCTAAGAATCCATGGCAGTTGGGCCTTTAGCTCAGTTGGATAGAGCGTCTGGCTACGAACCAGAAGGTCGGGAGTTCGACTCTCTCAAGGCCCGTTTACTTATTTTTACTGATATTTGATATTAATTTAAGCCCTGCTTTTATTGATTTGTTTTTAGTCTGTTACTGCTTAGGCTAATCAAACACCGCCTCTTTCTTATTTCAATACCGGATGGATTCAACTCAGATAAATCATTATATGGAAATTGCTCTTAGTGAGGCTGCAAAAGCCGCTGAGTCTGGGGAGGTTCCAGTTGGTGCTTTAATTGTCAGAGACAATCAAATTATCGCAAAAGCTCATAATCAAATTGAAATGTTAAATGATTCAACTTCTCATGCTGAAATTTTAGTTATTAAGGAAGCTTCAAAGAAGTTAAACAATTGGCGGTTAAATGGATGCACACTTGTATGTACTCTTGAACCTTGCACGATGTGTCTTGGTGCGATTAAACAATCTAGAATTTCTACAATAGTTTTTGGGGCAAAGGATCCTAGATTTGGGGCATGTGGTTCGCTTTATGACTTAGCTAAAAATCCAAGTAACGGTTCAGTTCCTGAAATATTCTCAGACGTTATGGCTGAGGATTGTAAAAAATTAATGCAAGAATTTTTTCGCAAAATTCGTAACTAGTATTGCATCTCCAAAATCTCTTCATTAAAAAATTGGGTTTACTATGGTTTTGAAGCTTTTCTGAAAGAAATTAAATAATATTTGAAATTGACTTCTTACAGTGATAAAAAGACGTTCTAAAATATATAAGAGGTCATGATGAATAGTGCAGTTAAAGAAAGTGAAAGGCTTATAGTCGAACGAGATGGGCAATTATCTTTTGGAATACTTGAATCAAGGAGAGAGCTTTCAGGGCATACATCTCTTGAGCAAGTTGATCTTTTAGATATCAGTATTGAGGATCTAAAAATTGGGCCTAGAGTTGCCGAGGGCGTGGTGATCCGCAAATTGCTTTTTGATCTAGTAAACATTGAAAATTTAGCCAAGCATGAAATGTGTAATATCCTTCGACATGAAGAAAGATCGTTTTTAAGTTCAGAAGAATTAAAACAAGCAGAAGAAAAGTTGGCAGCAGATATAAAAAAGGTTGCTGAGTTACCTGAAAGTTTAAGACTTGAAACTGAAATTGAAGCTGGGATATTTCCAGAAGGCTCTTGGAGAGCCAAGGCAAGACAATCAAAAATTGAGTCACTTTTTGAAGAACAAAAATCTGATGTTTTCTTACCTAGGGATTGGAGCCCAGACACAGAGCGAGTTTTTAAAGTGGAACTGCCATCAGGCCTAAAGGTATTAGGATACTCAAGAGCAATTGATAATCTTGTTTTTGGTGCCGTAATGCTAGAGTCTGCCGACTTATCTAAAGGCGATAGAGTACTTTCTTTTATATCTCCTTTAGGGGAATCAAGCGTGAAACCAAGATTTATTGGTTCTAGATCTTTTGTTGCTGGTGACTTAAGTCAGGTATCAGATCGTGTGAAGTTTTTAAAAATTCAGACACATATTGATCGTTTGCATAGAAAGTTTCATTTAAAGCAAATTCAACTTGCTGACTAAGAATTTTTCAATATTTGCAGCAGCAAGCACGGGAATAGTCTGCAAGTGATTATACGTAAGCGTCTTCTGCTCCAGCGCCGCCAACAGCTATTTTACCTTCAGCCTCTAGGCGTCTAACGATATCAACAATTCCCTGTTGTGCTTTTTCTACATCTTTAACTTTAACTGGGCCAAGTGCATCAAGATCTTCTAAAATCATTTGTGCAGCACGTTGAGATACATTTCTAAAGATAAGATCTCTTAAGTCGTTACTAGCAGTTTTTAAAGACATTACTAATTGATCTCTAGGCACTTCTTTTAAGACTACTTGTATTCCTTTATCATCAATTTTCCTACAGTCTTCGAAAGTAAACATTAAGTTTCTAATTTGCTCAGCAAGATCAGGATACATTTCTTCAATTTCACTTAATATTCTTTCTTCATTATTTCTATCAACGAAGTTTAGAATATCAGCAGCCACTTTTGTACCTATAACTTCTTCTTCATCTGCTCCGCTACCTCGAAGTTGCATTCTTAGAACCTCGCGTACTTCATCAACGACGTCAGCTTTCACATTGTTTAAATTAGAAATTCTTAATAGTAAATCTGTTTGTCCTTCCTCAGTCATGGTTTGTAAGATTTGAGCTGCTTGATCTGGATTCATTCTAGTTAATAGAAAAGATACAGTTTGAGGGTGCTCTGCAGAAACAAAGCCGTTTAGAATTTTTTCAGGAACAGAAGCGATGATTTGAGAAATAGGTTCTTTTCTTGAACCTGAGATATATTCTAAAAGCTCTCCACCTTGCTCATCTCCGAATGCTTGAGAAATAACGTCTTTAGCAAACTCTCTACCGTCAACGAGAATTGACTCGCTGGCTTTTATCATGCTGCGAAACTCTTTTGCTACTTCAAATTGAGTTTCTCTACCCACTTCAGAAACAGACATGAACGCTCGGCTGATTCTTTTTACTTCCGGTTCTGATAGGTTTTGTAGAACTTCGGACGCAAGCGTTTTACCCACACTCAGTAGGACAACCGCTGCTTTTTGAACGTTATCTAGCTGTCTCAAAACTATACTTCCTTGTATATGGTTATTTTGAAATCCTTACTAAAACTTAGATGCAAGGATGATAAGGAAAGTCTGAGTTTTTTTTTATTCTAAATAGGTAAAATTTGCCGTCGTAATATACTGAAATTACTATAGTTTATCTAATTTAAATAGGATCAAAACTTTGGCAGAAAGATCTTCTTTAATTCTTTTTCAAACTCTGCTTGAGAAAGCTTTCTATGCTTAAGTGCAAATTTAAATACATCAGCCAATTTTCCAGGAAAGGTATTTATGCACCATTCCATCCAACTAGCTCCACCATTACTGTGCAATACTTCATAAACGCTTGGTGATAATTGAAGTCTCTTGTTTTTTGAGAATTTACCGAAAGTGATTCTTAGTTCTCCAGCTATCCACTCTAATTTTCTTTCTACAAGTTCAAAGTCTTTAGCTTGGCATTGCTTAGCTAAATCAGAAGCTTTTGTTAAAACTTCTTTATGAATGTAAAATTGATCTGGATTAGTTTCAGTTATAGCTTTTAGCAAGCTATAGTTTTGCTTAACCTTACCAGGATCCTCTAAAGCATAACGAATAGAGATCATATTTCGAAGGGCTAGTTTTTGATCACGGCTTAATTCAGTTGCAGGAATTAAATCTCCCTTTTGTATAAGTGAGCTAAGCTTATCAAGCTCAGATTTTGCGCTAATAGGATCTAAATAAGAAATGTTTTTATCTGTGCTTTTCCACTGAAAAAGATCTGGAAGAAATGATCTAACAAAACTTTCGCTTAATTCTAGGGGGTTTGCCTCGTCTAAACGTACAATTTGAGTAAAAACTAATTCATTAATTCTTGTTGCTAGCTCAGTCAGCTCATCTTTTCGCTCTAATAAACTAAGAATTATTGGACTATTTAGTCTTTTTGCCAGACTTACTATTTCTTTAGCTTCATCAACAGTAAAGTATCCTCTTTTTACTTCAGGCGTTTTAGGTGCATTTATCCAATTCGATAGAGATCTTACTTTTTTTATTAGATCAACTTCTTTGCTTAGTCTTTCTTTTGGTATAAGTCCTTTAAGAATAGTTGCGGCAAAACTTATATCAGTTAGATAGCCTTTACTTTTCTTGAATAAACCTTGCTTTATAAGTAATCGCTTAAATGAGCTTAATTTTAGAGATTTAGATTTTTTAGCAGCAAGATTTTCTGCTAATTTTGGCCTGCTACTCCAGCGCTCTAAAACATCTCTTGCAGAAAAAATAGCAAATGATCTCCCCTCTTTCCAGCTTGCTTGTTCAACTTCTAGATCAATCTCTTCTATGCATACAACCTGCGCCCCTTTAATTTGATTTGCATCTGAATATTTTTTTGAAAAACTTATTTTTCTAAATGCAGTTACAGTTCCTAGAGCGATTTTCTTAAAATCGCTGATAGATGCAGCTTTAAAAAGCTGAGACAGGGATGTTGAAATTGTATCTAACTCTAGAAACTGCATTATAGCGCGGTAATCTTTTAGTGATAGATATTTTGAAAGAGGATTTTCTCTTAAGCGATTAATTGGAACTTTTCCCGCTAAAGAATCTTCAAGCCATTTTCCATTTTCATCGAAAAATAAATGCCTAAATTCTGCCTTCGCAGTTTCTAAGTCATTTTTTAATGTGTCGTAAAGCCAAGAGTTTATAGCTTCTCTAAATTTTTCAAACGGATAAGCGCTTAAAACTTCTTGCATATCTGCATAGCTAATACTTGCATCTTTGCTTGCAATAACTTCCCTTGCTTTTACATTAATCTGATCTAAGTCAGGAGCATTTTTCTTAAGAGGATGATTTTCAGGCAGTAAATTAAAAAAAGCTAAATCATCTGCAAAAATTGACAGCGCTGTTTGCTTATCTACTTCAAGGTGTAAACGTTCATATGCAAAAATAGCTTTTAAATAATAAGATCTTTCTTGAGGATCTAATTTTACACCTTCAGTTTTTAATCTTTTAAGAATAACTTCAATTGCTTCTGGTAAATTTTGACGTCCTGCTAGTCTATTACCAGGCATTCCACCGGAGCCAAATGGGCGTCTTAATAAATCTTTTGCATACTGAAATTGTAACTGGCCAAAAAGGTAATTACCCAATTGATTTCGATATTGTTTAATAACATCTTCTAGTTCTTTAAAAAGATTTAAATCTCTGTCAATTATATGGCTTGGAACCCCAAACTCTTTAGGGCTACTGGTGTTTACTTTTAGTTCTGATTTAATTGCATGATCAACTTCTTTAGCACTTAACCCCAGATCTTCTTTCTCAATAGTAGGATCGCTTTTCGCAAAAGTTTGATAAATACGTTTTATTGCTTGAGCTCCAGAAAAGAAGCCAGCACTCTCTAAATTATTTGGATCATATGCCCAAAATACTTTTCCAGTAAGTAAAACGCCACTATCTCCAAGGACTTTAGCTTTTGAATCCGTGTTTTCATTGCTAATAGTTTGCTGAAGTTCCTGAATTCGATCTTTAGGAATATTTGATTGCATTGCAATGTTTACTTGTGCCCGCTTGCATGCTTCATATGGATTGCTAGTTTCGAGCCTTGCACAAAAATTTGCTAAGATTTCAAAATCACCATGGTACTCTACTAAATCGCTTAATAACTTTATAAGGTCTGATTTAGTTGTTTTTGGAGTTTCAAAGCTAATGCCTTTTAATAAATTAATTGTTACTTCAAGGCGTTTAGCCCCTTTATTATCTTCATTTCTACTACGGATTTTAGCTAGTAAAACTAAGCCGTCTGTTCCTAAATCTTTATAAAGCTTTTCACCAAGAACTTGTTTCAGAACTTTGTGTTCTACTTCTGGGCGATTTGAATTTGTTTTTGGTATAACTGCCATTTTACTCTAATTAAAGGCTTAAATTACGAAATCTGTTAATACTAGTCAAAACAAAAGCAAAAGACATTTTAGGGTACTTAAACACCTAAAATTCCTGAATCTCTTGAAAAGTATTTTTTTACGGGGTAGAGAGTACATATTATTATTGGGGTAAGATATGCTTGATTATGTAACAGACGATGCAGTTAAGGTTTTTACAGCCTCTGAAAATTTAAGTGCTGCAATTAAAAATTTTGTTAAACGAGAAGCTGTTGGGGATGAATTAGGGAAAAAAATTGCAAAGAACTTATCCCAAGCTTTAGCATCAGAGGACTCCGAAAGAATTGATGGTTTTATCAAAAAGCATAAGCAGGATAATGGCGCATATTTATTTGCAATTGCCGGCTATGCTCATTTTGAATTTATTTCAATAGTTTCAGAACAAATTGTTGATAACTACGCTGATGAATTTAATAAATCCTATGAAATCAAGGAAGGAGAATTTAACTATTTAAATGAAAATGAGTTTAAAAAAATTGCTTCTTCTGCACTTAAAGATATTGATGAAGCAATTGATAATGCTGAACTGCCAGCAAACCCGTTTATGAAAAATGTTGTTTATAATGCAATTTTTGACAGCGCAGTTTTAGATAAGGTTTTTGCTAATTCTTAGCAACCCTTGTTTAAATTATGTGAAAGTTTTTTAACAGAAAAGCAAATCATGCCAGAATTACCTGAAGTTGAAACTGTTGCTCGTCAAATTAACAGAGCAGTCAAAGGGTCAACTATCAAATGCTTAGTAGCATATGACCATAAATTGAATTTGCCAAAAAAAATTGTATTTAAAAAATCAAAAATTATTTCTGTTAGCCGAATTGGCAAACAAATAATTTTCTCTTTAAGTGGTACTCCTAATAAGTATAAAAATCTTGCTGTCCACTTAAGAATGTCAGGCAGACTTACTTTTTTAAATAAAAGTCAAAGAAATAATATTGATTCACCTAGTCATCATATTCGAGCAGATTTAGAACTTAATAATGGTTATTTAACTTTCATTGATCCAAGAAGATTTGGAACATTTAAATTTTCAAGTAGTATTGATACTTTTTTGCCAATTGGAATTGAGCCTTTATCCAAATCTTTCGACTCGAAAGTTTTAAAAAATTTACTTAAAAATTCTAAAACCCCAATTAAACCATGGCTACTTAAGCAAGACAAAGTTGTAGGCATTGGAAATATTTATGCATCAGAAATTTTGTTTAAAGCAAAGATTTCCCCGCTTAGACAAGCAGTCAGCTTGAGTTTAAAAGAAATTCAGAGGCTTACAATTGCAATTCAGCTGATATTAAAAAAAGCGATTGAAAATTGCGGAACTACATTTTCAGACTTTCAAGATGCACATGGTGTAACTGGGTCTTATCAGAAGTTTTTAAAGGTTTATGATAGAGAGGCTCTCAAATGCAGATCTTGTTCTGCTAAAATTAAGCGAATAGTCCAAGCTCAAAGAAGTACTTTTTATTGCCCTAAATGCCAGCGATAGTTTTGTAACTTGTATTTTACTGGATTTGCGAGTAACTTCCCCTCATGGGAAAAGTAAAAAAGTTTTCTGGACTGAGCATTAGAAAAATTACTGGTGGTAAAGATCCTCTTCGACTGGTTGAAGAGTTTATTTTGCGTAGAGGATTTGATCCTGAAGAATCAAAGCGCGATCTTGATGGTGATAATGCTCGTTGGATGCTTAAACTTGAAGATGATGAAGAACTAGAAATCTTAGTAGAAGGTTTAAAAAGACCCGCCGAAACTACCATCTATATGGGAGTAAACGTTACAACTGTTCCTGTTAGAAATAGTCATGAAGTATTAGCTGCGGCTTTAGAAATAGCAGACGGCCTTGTTGGGATTAAAGTTAGCTTAGTAGGTCATTATTTAGTTTTAAGTGCAACTTTAGGAGCTGCTGGGATTAGTGTTGAAGATTTAGATTATAATTTTAAGCTTATTACTGCACAACAGTCTTGGTTTAGAGAAGCTTTAACAGACGAACTTGGCTGGGAAAGTTATTCAGCCGAATAAGCAATTTCTCTTGTATTTCTTCGATCACCCATTACTATAAAAAACCAAATAGGTAAAAACTCTGCTAACTTTAAGTAAATTGGTACATTTAAATTCATAATTTGAAAGTAGTAAGTGACTGGTAGAATAAGTGCTAGGTAAATTAGAATAGGCAAATTTGTTAGGCAAAGAATTGGAGCAAACCAAAGTAAGTAGCTAGGATAAAATGTGCCATTCATTAATGCTAAGAGTAGAAGCCCTAGTATAGAAGCTTTTAGCCAGTTTTCTTGCCTTTTTCCAATAAAAATCAAAAACACACTATAAGAAACTAATAGCATAATTTTAAGTTGCTGCATACTAAAATTTGTGCTTGTTGCCCAATCTAGTAAATAAATAGTTCCATCATTAAAGTGCAAGCTAAGTGTAAAATTTTTAAGATTTTTAAGATAAGCCCAATTGGAATCTATTAGAGGCATATAAGACAGCACACAAATTATAACAAACAAAAAAGAAATCTGAAATTTTTCTTTTTTAGAAAATAAATTTGATTTGTATAGAAACAACAACAAAGGAATAATAAAAATCGGATTAATTAAAAAACCAATTGATGAAAAGATACCAATTTTAATCCAGCGATTATCATCTATTTTAGCTATAGAGAAATAAATCAAACTTAAAAAACATAGAATAAAAACAACTTCTAGTCTTCCAGATGCACCAGATTCTATTAATGCAACTGGTAAAACAGCATATATTAAGACGTTTCCAGCCTTTTTTCCGAGAATATTTAAAATTCTTAGTATGATTAAAATATTTGCAATGTCACAAGCGACTATGAATAGCTTCCAAGTGAAATCTGAAATTGCTAGAATTGAAAATAGATAAAGTGCATAGGGCGAATAAATTGAATTTAGTCCTGGATTCTGAATTTTAAATAGATTTTTTGTATTAATTGCAAAAAAACTCGCTTCATTTGGGGCATGAAGGTAAGGGTTAATACCATTTGCAATTAAACTTCCATCCCAGAGATAGCGCCAAATATCAGAGTTTAATATTGGTGGTGCAAAGCAAAGTATAATTCTAGCTGCAACAGCAGCTGCAATTAATACTAAAATTTTTGATTGGGAATTCTCGGCTCTAAATTTCCAAATTATAAACAAATATAAAATGCAAAGGCTTGCGTAGGTACCTACAATTAATGTGATACTTGGAATTGCTCCAGCTTCAAGCATTGCTAAACAAAGAGTTACTAAACAAGTTAGTACCAGCAAAATACTTGAACAGAAAATCGGTAGATTCATAAGTATCAATTTTACACTTAGATTAAGCTTATGGATAGAAAATTTCTTATTCTGTTATCTCATTTGTGATAATTAGTTCCTTTAAGAATTGAACGTGCTCGATAAATCTGTTCAACCAATAATATTCTCGCAATTTGATGGGGAAAAGTTAGTTTTGAGAGAGATAATGTAAGATCTGAATTTTTTAGAACTGAAGGATCCCATCCAGCTGCGCCACCAATTGCAAAGCATAAATGTGTGACACTTGATATTTGTTTTTGTTGAATAAATTCTGCTAGATCTTTAGAAGTAAATAATTTACCAGTTTCATCCAAAATTATTTTAAATGAATTCCCCGG
>JAGRAS010000440.1 GCA_020434465.1 Bdellovibrionales bacterium
CTTATAAAATGGGTAACATATTGAAAAAATATAAGAAAATTATACTGAAGTATTTTGCTCAAATCTACCGATAGAGAACTAGGGAATATTAGTACTGTCATTAATCATTAAGGACTTAAAATGTGTTTATCTAAGCAGTTTAAAAAATTTATTGCCATTTTCTTATTGGCTGTAATCTCAACACCAATCACAAGTTGCGTTGCTTTAGCACAAGAGGAAGCTGGATTAACAAAAAGAGCTTTTATTTTTAAACCAACAAGTGATGTAGACTCTGGCATCAACTCAAATGCTGGTGTGATTGAAAAGCTAGAAGTAACTTTTGAAGATAAATACAGAGCAGACGGTACAAAATACAAAGAGTTTTTGTTAGAGTCGATCGTATCAGGAGTAGCTGCATTTTCTGGATTACCATACAACGGAGATGGTGCTGTTTTACCAGATGGATTTTCTTATGTTGGAAATCTTGGAGGAGGTAAGACACCACAAGCTCAACAACATCAGCTTCCTCAGTTCCTTTGTAAATATACTGGTACTGCAAATAGCATGGATTGTAACGTAGTGCTTTACAGCGGTGGAAAACCGACTGATGATTTTGGACTTAGCCAATTTGTTGCAAGTTCAATTACTGGTGATAAAAAAGCTGCTTTTTTAGAAACGTTTTATTCAATTGCATATGAACCAACAAGAAGATCTGCTCATTTTAGATTAAGAATAGATTTAGATAAGCTTTTTGAGAATCAAAATATTGTTAGCCCGTCAATGTTTGTGCCGACTTCGGAAATTGGTGTTTGGTTTCATCCTAGAACTGCCTTCTATAATTTCTCAATTGATCAAGCCACAGGAAGATTTACTCATTTTGCAGCTGCTAAAGTTGGTTGGTATGATTCAGGTTCAGAGATAATTACTGATTATCCTGGTGGTTCAAAGTGTAAAGATTCAGCTCCACTAGTACTTGATTTTGATGAGTTAAAGCATGGAGAAATTGTTTCTAATCAATATGCAGATTATTTTACTGTTACAGGTCAGTCTGCAACTGGGACTCAGTATAAAGTAGTAGCCTTTGATAGTTCAAATGTTCACCCAGGTCTTGTTGGCTTAGCAACTCCAGGTGTTTCGCTTGGCCAAGGTAAAGGCCCAGATGATTTTCCGGGTCATGGAAACACTACTTCTAAAAAAATGATTCTCGTTATGAGTGATGGTCAAGATTCTAATGGAGATGGAATTCTTGATGGTGCGTGGAATCCAGTTTTTACAGGTGGTACTTTAAGTTTTAATTTTAAACAGCCAACTCCAGTGAGAAGTATTGTTGGAATTAATGCTGGATTAGATGGAAACGACACTTATAAAATAGGTAATACTGTAATTAAAATTGCTGATATTCATTATAACTCTGTGCAAACTTTAAATATGGATTTTCCTGATAATGCAACAGAGGAAGAGAAGAAAGTAAGCACGCTAGTTATTCAGTATGATAATCCATCTGGATTTGATGATTTAGCAATTTGCTTAGACTGTTTACAGCAAGATCGTGATGCCTGCGGAGTATGTAACGGCCCAGGAAAAGATCAGTGTAATAGATGCCCAGGAGATACAGGTTTTGGTACAGA
>JAGRAS010000441.1 GCA_020434465.1 Bdellovibrionales bacterium
TAACAGGCCAAGCTCTGATTGCGGGTCGACCTTACTCTATTATCTTTGTGATCAAGGTGCGCGTTTAGAATTAGTGACTAGAGCACTTAAACTAGGAGCTAAACAATCTATCTCAACGCCTAATAAAAAACATAGAACTGCAATTGATGCAGCAAATAATCCTTATATAAAAACTAAAGATACCATCTGCATTCAGCAAATTTTGGCAGCAAACAAAGCTAGACTTTCTTTTGACAGTACTATTGAGGCAAGCTTTCAAAGCCCTGTCACTGAAGAAGTTCCTGATAGCCTTAAACCATATCAGCATCAAGACACTGAGCAGGATTTTATTTATAAACTTGGACGTCAGCTAAATGTCGGCGATTGGTATGGAATTGAACTTAACCTTAGAAAACTTAAACGCTATTTAGGTGTTTTTGGAAAGGCAACAGTTGCTTCTATTGTTAATCGTAAATTTGTCAATCACATTGAACAAGAGAAAGAAAGAAAACTTTTTAGATCTCAACATAATCAAGCAGAAACATTACTGTCTCATGCGATTAGAAATAAAGGCACAGAAAATGTAATTAGTTTACTAGTTGGGCTTGGAGCAGATCTATACCGAGAAACTTCTGATATTCGTAAAGAAGAAATGCAAGATTTCTTTGCAACATTAACTTTAGAGGCTGCCCCTTATGCAGTAACAATGAAAAATGATGCTTCATACCTGGGTTTAGCGATGACATACAACAGACCTGATGTAATTAAAATTCTTGCCAAAGCTGGAATTGATATTCATAAAAAAGACGCTAGCGGAAATAATTTGCTTCATTCTTATGTTAAAAGCCTTCACGTTCATATTGAAGTAATAGATGCATTATTAGAATTAGGAGTTGATAAAAATGCCTTGAACGATGCTGGCCAGAGTCCTTTAAATCTGTTTTTACGAAGTATTAGAACCCCTGAAGAAATTAAGTTACTTCTTAAAAAAGGACTGAAAGCATTTATTGAGAAAGACGCAGGTGATCAAGATAGTTCAAATGCTACAGTAGAAATAACTAAAGATACTATTATCGAATTTCTAGATTTAAAACCAGATCGCCTTAGCGTTTTAAGTGCTGCTAAATTTTTTTTAAAAACTGGTGATATTTTAATCACAAGTAAACTTCTTGAAATAACTGATACTGCCAGAAAACAATTAGATACTAACACTGATTACCTAACAGACTTTTTGCCACAAATTCTTTTTGATTACCCACCTGGTCTTTTAAATAACTTCGCCTATATGTTTGAAAGTAAAGCATTCTCATCTAAAACTCCACTAGGAGAAGAGATCTTACTAGCCGCTCTTAATCATCCAAAAGATCCCAAATTAGAAAACGAGGCTGCACAATTTATTACTGCTGCAATCACTAGTATCAGTCGATTCATGATGCATGATCTCAAGGCAACCGGAAGAAAAGTTAGTAACTGGAAACAATTTGGCTTAAATACTTTTTCTCATGGTTTTTTTAAGCATGACTGTCGAAGGCGAAAATATATCGATCCTGATACAGGAAAAATAAACTTTGGCCCTTCTCTTGTACAAGAATATGGGATGCAACTTGTGATAAACCGCG
>JAGRAS010000442.1 GCA_020434465.1 Bdellovibrionales bacterium
GACATTCAAAATAATGTCTGTAAGTCCCTATATCTACATTGTTTCTAGTGCTTAATTTAAAGAAGCCTAGTTTTCTTGTCAATTCTTTGCTGTATATAAATTGGAGTGAACTTAAGTAGATTTTATTCAATATAATCAATTATATAGAAACATCAAGATTTTAGGCTTCTAAGCAAATTCAGAATAAAGATTTTCTTTGTACAAATCCTAGCTAAGATGCATCCTACTAAAATGAAAGCCCCATACAAAACGCGTGTAAACAGAATTAAAAAAGAGCTTAAAAAAAATAAGTTAAACTCAGCTTTATTGCTTAGTAGTAACCCATTAAGAAAAAGCACATCAGATCTATATTTCAGATACAGACCAAATAGTGATATCTATTATTTAACTGGCTTAAGAGCTGAAGATGTTATTTTAATTGTTTTTGCAGGTAACATAGATCCAATAATCATTACTTCTAAAAAAAATCTACAAAAAGAACTTTGGGAAGGAAAACCGGAGAATTTAAATTTAGCAGCAAAAAGAATTGGAGCTAAGTTAATTCAAGATGCCAATCCAAGACAAAAAGCTTTTGAGCTTTTAACAAGTATTGATAAGATTTATTTTGATCCAACACCTAACTCTAGCTCCCTAGCTATCACTCAAAAACTTTTAGAAACTCAAAATCATCAGAGACGCAATCAAGCTTATGAATTTACTCAAGCAGACATTCTGCTTAGCCCTTTAAGACTTATTAAAGATGCTTTTGAAGTTAAACAAATTAGACATGCTGCTGAATCCACTTTAGCTGCTTTCGATGAAGTAATGCCATATATCACAACAGGCGTTTCTGAATATGAAATAGCTGCGAGTATCGAATATTGGTTTATGATACAAAAATGCGAAGTAGGATTTAGTAGTATTGTTGCAACCAGAGATTCTGCCGCTGCATTGCATTATAATCCTTTCGAAATTGAATATCGTGAAGGCAAAGGATCGAAAGTCCTTAAAAGAAATGACTCTTTACTTATTGATTGCGGTGCCTCTTGGGGAATGTACAATGCCGATGTAACAAGAGTGTTCCCAGTAGGAGAAAGATTCACTGATATTCAAAGAGAAATTTACCAAATAGTTTTAGCAGCACAAAAAGCTGCAATATCAAAAGTTAAAGCAGGAGTCGAAGTTTCAACAGTTTATCTTGCTGCTACCAAAGTTCTTGTAGAAGGCTTAAAAGAACTAAAAGTACTAAAAGGAAATACTAGTAAGCTAATTGAATCTGGAGCATATAAAAAATATTTTCCACACAGCATTGGTCATAGCCTTGGATTGGATGTACACGACTTAAGCGATCATCGAGCAAACAATCAGGCGACGCTAAAAGCAGGAATGGTTTTCACAATTGAGCCCGGGCTTTATTTTTCAGAGAAGACAAAGAATATCCCTGCTTCTGGCTATAGAATTGAGGATAATATACTAGTAACAAAATCTGGTTGCGAAGTATTAACTGACTTTATTCCGAAAGAAATTGATGAAATTGAAGCTTGGCATGCAAGCGCACTTTAGTTGCTAAAGTTTTTTAATTTGACTAGCAATTGCTTCAATTAGTTTT
>JAGRAS010000443.1 GCA_020434465.1 Bdellovibrionales bacterium
TGGTTTTCAATTCTATTAAGAGCTTCAACGATAGGATCAGAAGTAGTTTCTTTTTTTATTATCGCTTTATTATTTTCTTTTGTATCTACCTCAGTAGTATCTTGAGCATCAGAGGTAGTTAAATTTCTATTACCTCTAGTCTCAAGCCTTACTTTCGTCATTTTTTCTGCCTCGATATCAAAGGGACCTTTAATTACCCAAATATCATCAAGTTTTTCAAAGTTGTACATTTCTCGTTTATCCATATAGTAGAAATGCATGAGCATAGGTGAGAAGTAGCCCTCTTCAATCTCTATTGCAGCAGGTAAACCACGGTGATTTACAAATCCTTTTAAGACTTCACTTTTTTCGGATTCACGTTCAACAAGTAAATTAGATGCGATAAAAGGGTTATCAGCACTAAGAGCTACAGGCCCTTGTCCTTTTAATTTATCAATTAAACCAGAATTAGGGTTAGGCTCAGAATTAGAAACTGAACACGAACTAAATGCTAATGAAATAAAAATCAAAGGGGTTAAAAAAGACTTAAATTTAAGTTTCATGAAAGACTTTAAAAAAAACTGAAAATATAGTTAAACTGCCCTGTAACTTACTTTAATAGTAAAAGTATATAAAAGGGAGAACTGGATGAAAAGGCTTCTATTTGTTTTGCTAATTGTTTTTTTTAATGCTTGCAGCTCTTCTGAGGTCAAAGAGGCTTTAGATATAGCTGATGGAGTTGAAAGAAAAACAATTGATGTTTCTAGGCTTGGAGTTAATTCATTCGCTAACGACGGCCGTTTTGGTAGTATCTCAAGTCAATTTAGAACAGTTCGCGATACCCTAGGTCTTAAGTATATTAGAGTTCTTTTTAATTGGGGCGATGCAATTCAAGCAAGCCCTGGGTCTCAACCAAACTTTTCATTCTATGATGATATCTCTGCAAGTATTCCAAATGGTGTCAGTGCTTTGGTGGTTTTAACAGGTCTGCCAAGTTGGATGTCGAGTTCATCAAACTGGATTGATGGAGATCCAAGAAAAACTTTTGTTGAGCTTTGGGTGAGAAAGGTAATTAATCGCTATTCTTCAAATCCAAGAATTATTGGTTTTCAAATTTGGAATGAGCCGAATCAGTCTAGAAATGAGAATGAAGTTTTAGATGTAAGAGATAGTCCAGAAAATTATGTTGAAATGCTGGCCATGGCACATAATGTAATTAAAGAAAAAGATGAAAGCAAACTAGTATTAAACGCTTCAACTACTGCTATAGCCCAAGAGTTTCCATCAACTTTAGATTATAATATTGCGATGGCTCAAGCTGGAGTTCTTCAATTTGTAGATATTTTTGCTTTTCATTATTACGGAAGATTGTTTGAGCGAATTTTTGATGTAAGAAAGTTTTTAAATAGTTTGGAAGCTACGCTTTGGATTACTGAGTCTGGTATCCAAGGTGTAAACAATCAACTTGCGTATGGAGAGCAAGTCTGGCCCTTTTTAAGAGAGAATATAAATAATCTAGATTTGATTTTTATTTATCAACACACTGAAGCTACGAGCCCAGAGAGTACATTTGGTCTTGAAAATTTAAATTCAGAGCT
>JAGRAS010000444.1 GCA_020434465.1 Bdellovibrionales bacterium
TCTGGAGAAAGACAAGGTGTTTCTGGTAAGTATTCACTTAAGGTTTCTCGTGAAGGAGTTCATTCATATAGTTTTCCAATTTCTATATATAAAGTGAATAGAGATAATACTGTTGTAGTTGAGGATACAATTACTTTTTAAGAGTATTGACTTTTATCGAGGAATGATTTTTTTTGCTTTTCACTAAAGCAAAGCTCTCAATGACACCCAGTAAAGCTACATATTTCCCTATAGCTTTGATAGAAAAAATTAAGGTTAAATTGACAGGCAGATTAAGATAACTAATACCGTTCCTATATGAAAAACTGCCTAAGTCGGGTTTTACGTTTACTAGTGCTCATTGAGAACTTGATAATAAAATGAAACTCTCGATAAATTATCACTAAAATTCAGTTAGTTATGCTTAGGCAACTGCTTGGATCAAAACTTTCTTATAAACTCTTGTCTGCTATGATACTAAATAGTTTGTTAGTATTAAGGAAGTAAAGCGGTGCAAAGAGATGTTCAGGTTAAGAGAAAGGCTGAGGTTGAGCCAACGGCGCACTCGCTATTAAGATTTAGTCAAGTTTCAGAGCCTGAAATTGCAGAGATAGATTCAGCTTCTGCGGATCTTCTAAAATATAAAGATCTTGTCAAAAATGCTTTGGGTGAAGGTGATTTATGGTCTACTAAACCTAATCCAACATTTTCTTATGCGTCTGCCTCAAACCTGCTTGTTCCACATTTGTCTGTTGAAACAATTAAAGCTAAGCAATTAGTTTTGAAATGTCTTCTTGGTGATTATCTTTTAAAACCACAAGAGACGCTAACTAGACTTGAAGAATTACTTTTTGCTTGTAAGCTTTTTGATAATTCATGTTGGTGGAGATTAAGTTCAAGAAGAGATTGGGATCATGGAAAGAAAAGGTATCAAAGCTATGAGTCAATGATTAAGGGGCATTTGCCCACATATCAGTATATGATGGGTAGCCCTGAAGGAAGGGTGGAGGCTTTAGATGATATTGATGAATTTAAAAAAGTAATTTCTCGCTTTAAAATTGAAAAAAGTCCTGAACTAAAAAGCTTTGTTGATAGAATGCCCAGATTAATAGAAGCCTTTAAGGCTTATCAAGAAAGATTAGAGAAAGTAGGTATTCCAAGACAGCCTGAGCTTGTTGATATTTTACCAAGAAGTATAAGCTCAAAGTTTAGTAGCAATGCAGAATATTGTCATGCTGTAGATAATGAAATATCGGACAAAGGGGAAGAGATTGAAAACTTTAGACTTGAAGTGCAAAGCTTAAAGCAGTTAATAAATCTGGCAGCTTTTATTTGTAAAGAAGGTCTTAAACCTTTGATTGTTAGAGGAAGTGGTGCCAGTATGTTTAAAGGAGCTCAGCACCCGTTTCTTGTTCAGAAAATGGGACGTAGCAAAGTTGTTCCTTTTTCAATGCGAATAGATCCTAAGCGGCAGATTATTTTTTTTACTGGAGTTAATGGATGTGGAAAATCAAAGGTGGTTGAGAATATTATTTTAAACTTAATTCTAGCTCAATCATGTGGATTTGCTTATGTTGAAAACGGTGTGCTTGGGA
>JAGRAS010000445.1 GCA_020434465.1 Bdellovibrionales bacterium
AATTTCTTTGAGTATTTTCTGATTTTAATGATAAGAAGGCCGTGATTCTTAACCAAATTTCATTATTGGTTTTACTATTGCTGTTTTGAGTTAGGATCAGATCCGAAAATGACCTGTCATCTTTAAAGCCCATAGCTTAAATATAAAGCAAACTAAAGCTCTCAACAAGTAAACTTAGATAATACTGATTCGTTTAACTAGCTAATAGGGGATAGTACATCAGATGTGGCAGTTGAGTTACTATTACTACCACCGTCACTATTAGCGATTGCTACGGCACCAGCGACAGCAGTTACACCGACAGCCAGGACGCCAGCAGTAATTCCAATTCCGGCGCTTGCACCCGCAGCACCCGCGCCTGCCGCAACTGCCGCGCTTGAAGCACCACCCGCACCTCCTGAACTTACACCTGCACCAGCAGCAGTATTTCCCACGCTAGATGGTACCATTAAAACTCCTGGGCTAGCACGTCTTTCATCAGAATCATCTACAACATAAACAGAAGCAAATTTAACTCCAGGAGTATCAGAAGCAAGTGTCCAAATACCAGGAGCAACAGGAGCAAAGTTAATTATTCCATCTTGATTGATTTTTTGAGTTAAGGTTGTTGATGATGTTTCGTTAACGAGTGTTATATTAACTTTATCTAATTGAAAATCTTTAGGATTGCTAACACTAACATTTACTAATCCTTGGCCATCAATAATAGAATTCGCCCGTGTATTTCCCGCTACATCTTTTACTACGATTTCGTTTTCTGCATATGCAGTTGATAATGGAAAAACAACGCAAGCAAAAATAAAGGCAAATAATTTTTTTGAATTTTTAACACTAAGCATGTAACACCTTAGAAACTTTTTTATTTAAAACAACTCAACTAAGACTCTCTAGTTTGTTGACACTTAAGAAAATGCAGCAAACCTATGCTTCGTAGAAACAAGAAGCTATAAGTGACTTAGATGAAACAAAACCTAAAAAGGTCTAAAAAAAGATCTCAAAAATCTTTTTTTACAGCAAGGGTGTAATCGACTAATTGTTCAATAAAGCTTAGGATTTTGTTCTAAAGTCGGTAGAATTACGCAAGCAGCTAAAAAGTTGTTATAAATAGCTCTAATAACACTGTTTATAAATGGCAAATGTTCAACCATGTTTAATTAGCTTTGCGAATAAGCTTTCAACCTGGGGGATTAAAGTTTCTAGGTTGTTAGAATTATCGATTACAAAATCTGCAAGTTCAGCTTTTTTTTCAGGAGAAATTTGAGATTCAATTCGAGCATGAGCTTCTGCTTGGCTTATATGATCTCTAGCAAGTATTCTTTTTAATGCAGTTTCTTTATTGGTATACACAGAGCAAGTTGCATAAAACTCTTCTCTTTTTATACCAGACTCAAATAATAATGGGATTTCGTAAACTACTAATTTTAAACTCTGATTATCATTTTTTGCCTGTCTTACTTTCTCTAAAAAATGTTCTCTAATTTCTGGATGAGTAATTTCCTCTAATTTTTTTCTTGAGCTTGGATCATTAAAAACTAATGTTGCCATTTTTTTTCTATTTAG
>JAGRAS010000446.1 GCA_020434465.1 Bdellovibrionales bacterium
TGCCTTGCCCATGTGGAGGGTCTCCTCTTAATGCAAGAATATATCTAATCCCATTATCAAAAAGCTTTTCTACAATCCTGGTTAATTCGCTTTCACTATGACCAACACAAGTAAGGTGAGCCACAGCAGGTATGTCAAATTGCTCATTTATGAAAGTCAAAATTTGTAGCGTAAGCTCTCTTGTGCCGCCACCAGCTCCGTAAGTAACTGTCATAAAATCTGGCTTTAGCTCGCTTAGCCTTTGAATTGTTTGCAATGTCCCGTCCATTTGCTCAGGGCTCTTTGGCGGAAAGAACTCCAATGAAACAATTTTTTTTCCTTGAGAATATATTTGCGAGAAAGACATATTAAATTTCACCTAAATTAAAGGAGAATTTAGCAAATTTCATTTTATCTTCAAAGCCCTAAGGGCATTTCTAACTTCTTATTCTTTATTTCGGCGCTAATTTTTGAAATTGTACAAGCATAGTACTGCCGTATTCACGTTTTTCAACTTCAATAAAGGATGCTAAAACCAATGGTTCATACTCTTTGGGGTCGATTTCTACTAGTATCTTACCATTTTCGTTTAAAACATCTGGTCTCTCAGATATTAAATATACCACTCGCGACCAACTATCTTCATATCTAGGGGGGTCTACATAAATAATATCAAATTTTTTTGAAGTTTGGCGGATAAAACCAAAGGCGTCTGTGTTTCTTACTTCTGCCAAGTCTGCTAATTTAGTTTTTTCCAGATTGTTCTTAATAGTTTGTACAGCTTTTTTATCTATATCTAAAAAAATACAATGATGTGCTCCGCGACTTAAGGCTTCAATTCCAATTGCACCTGAGCCAGCATATAGATCCAGCACATGCGCATCTTGGAGATCCTTCTGGATGATATTAAACAAAGATTCTTTTACGCGATCAGTTGTTGGCCTTGTAGTAAGCCCCTCTGGGCTCTCCAGTTTTATTCCTTTAGCTTTGCCAGAAATGACTCGCATCTTTTTATCCTAAAAAGCAGTATTTAAGTAAAACTGAAAAGACTTTGGAAAATGCTCTTAGAAGATCTAATAAAGAGTTCTGTCCATATCCCAATTTTCTAAGTATTCGCGGACAAAAGCTAGGTAGCTTCCACCTAGGGCGCCATCCACAATTCTATGGTCGTAAGAAAGTGTGATGTAGCAGATATCTCGAATTGCAATCATGTCATTAATAACAACTGGCCTTTTCTTAATTGCTCCAAGACATAAAATACCAACTTGCGGCTGGTTAATAATTGGAGTTCCAATGATAGTACCAAAGCCACCAACGTTTGTTACTGTAAATGTGCCGCCCATAACATCATCAGGAAGAAGTTTTTTATTTCTTGCGCGAGTTGCAAGATCATTTAATGAGCGAGCAATACCTACAAGATTTTTCTCCTCAGCATTTTTAATTACAGGAACAATTAAGTTTCCATTTGGTAAGGCAGCAGCCATACCTAAATGAATCTTTTTCTTTTTGATGATGTAATCACCCTCAACTTGGATATTCATTCCTGGGAAATCTTTCAAC
>JAGRAS010000447.1 GCA_020434465.1 Bdellovibrionales bacterium
TAATTTAATCAAATCTCGAGTTGCTGAGTTTGCATGTGGCGAGCCAATTCTCCCAATTCTTAATGCAGCTTGGGACATATCAGATTTCGAGCCCGATCTAAGCTGTTTAATTAGTATAGGCATTTCTTCCTCAGGAGCCACACAAGCAGCTGCATAAAGAACCAAGCAAATTAGAATAAATATATTTCTCATTAATAATTACCGTTTTCTAAACAAAGCCTGATCAGGCTTTGATCCTATTTTTCGAAGACTATAACTAACTTCACTAAGACTAATTCCCTATAGCGCAAATTAAAAGCCTTGGAAAATCTAGTGTTTTCAATTAGATAAGAAAATAAGCAAAAAAGCTCATTCCAAAATTCTATTCAGATCTTTTGATTAATGGCTAAAAATAGGTAGACTATAGGTAGTTGTAATTTTAGTAGTACCCAATCATGACAGAACAAAGTTCAGTACACAGGCCTAGAGCACAAGATTCAATCGACCTTGAAGTAAGACCAGGAGTACAGTCTGGCTTAAACCCAACTTTTACTCACCCAGATGTGCTTAAGGCTCTTCGCTTAATAGATAGTGCTGGGGGAAGTTCATCAGAAAGTAAATTTAGAGAACTTATCGATACAATTCGCAATAAAAGTGCAGCCTAAAAATGGAAGATAAAGAATTTGAAAAAATAATGCTTTGGTTGGAAAAAACTAATATTATTAAAAGAAGTGGGAAAAAATCTACTTTTTTTGATACCCGTAAATTTGAAATAACATCTTTTGGAAAAAAGTTAATAAGCCTAGATAAGCAACCTAAATATATTCCGATAAAATCTAAAAAAGCTGCTTAAGTTTTAAATTTCCTTGCTCTTACAGAGCCTTTGCTATTTACTGCAAATATGAATCTTTCCCCTACTCTTTTCTTTTACAATCTAACTCCTGAAAAAATACTCACCTCTGTTGAAGAAATGGGAGTACGCTGTACAGGCCGAGCTTTAGCATTAAATAGTATGGAAAATAGAGTTTATGAAGTTGAAATTGAAGCAGGAGAAGAAACTAGTTTTTTAATTGCTAAATACTATCGGCCTTTTAGATGGTCAAATGAACAAATACTAGAAGAACATCAGTTTTTAAAAGATCTTGCCAATGCTGAAATACCTGTGATTTCCCCTCAAGAATTTCCAGACAATAGCACCCTAAAAAAACTCGATGAAGAAATATATTTTGCAATTTTTCCAAAAGCGGTAGGCAGATCTATTGACGAGCTTGACCCAATGAAACTTGAGCAAATTGGAAGATTGCTTGCTAGATTACACTTAATTGGAGAAACAAAAACTGCGCCTCATAGATTATCACTAAACCCTAATACTTACGGCAGAGAAAATCTTAAATTCATTATGCAGACCTGCAAACTTCCGATTGGAATCGTAGATAGGTTCTCTGATGCTGTTAACTTCATCTGTGATAAAAGCGATCCCTGGTTTGATAACTCTGAACATCAACGAATTCACGGAGATTGTCATCTTGGTAATATTCTGTGGTCTGGGCCTCAATGCTT
>JAGRAS010000448.1 GCA_020434465.1 Bdellovibrionales bacterium
AAGTAGTAGTTAATGAAAAAACTGGCACAATTATAATGGGTGAAACTGTTGAAGTTGGTAAAGTTGCATTAGCTCATGGGAATTTAAATATTGTGATTCGTGCTGAAACTCAAGTTTCTCAACCGGAAGCTTTGTCTGAAGAAGGTACTACAGCTGTTGTTCAGAATAGTGATGTTACAGTTGGAGAAGAAGCTAGTGGTATTAGTATTGTTGGTGGCTCTGTTACATTAGGAGAATTAGTAGGTGCATTAAATTCTTTAGGAGCAACACCAAGAGACTTGATTTCAATTTTTCATGCTTTACAACGTGCTGGCGCTTTACATGCTGATATTGAGGTTATGTAATGGGTACTAAGATTGGCTCACCAAATGCGGACTTGCTAGCCAATGTTACTTTGGCACAAAGCCGTAAAGCTGAGCAGCAGTTAAGTTCTTTAAAGAGATTAACTGATAGCACAAAAGATACTTCAAAAGTTGATAGAAGACAAAAAATTGAAAATGCAGCTGAAGATTTTGAGGCTTTAATGTTAAATGAAATGTTAAAAAGTATGTGGAAAACAATTCCCCAAGATGGAATGTTTTCAGGAGGAAATGAAGAAGCTTATTATCGAGATATGTTAAACCAGGCTTTGGCTGAAAGTATCTCGAAACAGAATAGTATTGGAATTAAAGAAGTAATAGTGGAGGATCTTGAAAAAAGAGAGCCAAAATAAGTTAATAAATACAATTAGTTATATTTAATCTTAATTGGTTCTTCTGAGTTTTTTCAGCATCTAAAGATACAAGGGCTTTTAGTCTTAAAAGGGATGAAAAGATGAAAATTAAAGGGAAAGATAGCGGATTTATTCATGATGCTTTAGAGCAGTTAAAGCAGAAAAAGTCTGATAAGTCACAGGCAGAAAAGTTAAACCAGCAAAATGAAGCTGGAAATGCAGCGATGATGGAAATTGATCGCGGTGTTGCTCAGCTACTGGAAGATGATAATGCAGAAGCAACAAAAAGAGCAGAAAAAGTAAAAAAGCTTGCTGCAATTTATCGAGAAACAGGCACGATTGAATTTGATACAACAAAAGTTGCTGAAAAATTACTTGAAGATCTAAGCGAGCTTGGTCTGATGGGATCTGTATTTGCTGATAATGGAGATAAGTAAATGAAAATGAGTGCTAGCGATATTAGCATTTTGAAAAAGCTTCTAATTGAAGAAATAGAAGTTTATTCCGAGTATATTGGCCTACTTAAATTGGAAAAAAAATCACTAGTTTCTTACCAAGTTTCTGAAATAAATACAATTACTCAAAAACGCTCAGCTTTGCATGAATTAATGAAAAAGCATCAGGAAGCAAGACTTTTATTAATGCAAAAATATCCTGAATTTGCTGCTGGATGTAATACATTGACTATGTTAGTTAAGAAAATATGTCATCCAAAAGAAGCTAAAGAAATTTTAAAGTTAGTTAAAAAGCTGCAGTCAATTGTTAAAAAAACTCAAAGTAGAGGTTCTGAATTTACTGGCGTATTGTCCTTTACAACAGC
>JAGRAS010000449.1 GCA_020434465.1 Bdellovibrionales bacterium
TATGAGCATATAAGAGGTGTTGAGCTTGATCGAACCCTCTATCAAAGAATGTTTAACTTAGGTGATATAAAAATTGGCAGCTCAATGAAAAATGAGATTGAAGTTTTAATTAGAGGTATTTATAAGCCAGATTATTATAAAAGAATTATTGAATATCGCTTAAGGCTGCATATGGAAAGCCGGCAATCTTTATTATAAGAGAAAAGTCATGAAAAATATTTTACTTACCACAGATTTATCTGAGAATTCTGAAAGAGCGTTTCCTTTGGCTAAAAGCTTTGCTGAAAAGTTTGGCGCATCAATATATGTACTCGCTGTTGTTGAAGACCCAGCTCAGGTTGCATCAGTCACAGTAATGGATCAACCATTAGCTTATGGGCCAGATATCCAAAAACAGATAATTGAAAGCATCAAAAGTGATATAAATAGTTTGGCGGAAAAATACTTATCTGGTACTAACTTTGAGTGTGTGGTTTCAGAAGGGGTATCAGCGCATAGTAGCATTTTAGAGTTTTCAGAATCTCACCAAATTGATTTGATTATTATGGCAACTCAAGGAAAAGCCGGTGTTAAAAGGCTTTTTTTAGGGAGTGTAACTGAAAAAGTTAGTCGTCAGGCGCATTGTCCTGTAATGCTAGTACCGCCTGAAAGTAGGTAACTCCTGTACACTTAAGTAGCTAGCATTACTTAGCTATCTTTATTGAAAATATTAGTTATTTTTTTTGATTAGGAGATCCATCTATTGTAGCATTACCCCTAACAAAATAAGTACGATGTTTTAAATATGAGTAAACTAGCGACTATCCCAGACGCCATAGAATCTGATAAAGGATTTGATTCAAATCACTTTGGAATAACACTTGGTGGTGAGTTTCTTACAAGCGATACTGGCTCAAATAGAAGATATAAATTTCTAGTTAAAAGTACATCTGAGTTAGAAAGTGATTTAAAGCAAAGACTTGATACGACTTTAGCCAATGTCTGCACACAAGCATCGCTTAATAAAGCGATTTACTACTTGCATAAATTAGTAGTTGTAAATTCTGCATATTTAGATGCATTTTTATCGAATGAAAACCCTGTTAAACAATATATTGCAATAGCTGTTGCTAAAGATCTTGGTTCCCAAGGAAAGATTAGCCCAGAAATTAAAACTAAAATGCTTGGAAAGCTTAAGGCTGTAGTTCTTAAGACAAATAGCGATGGATCTAAACAAAATGCTTTAGTTGCAATGGCAAAGGTTATTGATGCCAACCCCAAGCTAGCAACTGAACAAATAAAAGATTTTCTGATACAACAAGTTAATCAAAACAAAACTATTAATAGTTTAAGCATAAGAGTAGCGGCGCTAAAAACCTTACGTTCCTATCAAATTGCAACTGAGGGGCAGGATGAGGTTTTAGAGGCGCAACTTGTTAGAGCGGGGATTCAAACTCTTGCGATTTCCAATCATATTAGGCATGCAGAGAAAGAAAGAGTTACGCAAGGAAGACAAGTAGAACAACTTAGCCAGAGTGAAGTTTTTCCACTTC
>JAGRAS010000044.1 GCA_020434465.1 Bdellovibrionales bacterium
TGTACGGCGCGGGTAAAACCTTGGCAATCAGTAATAACTAACTGAGCTTTAGCTAAAGTTGGAAATGCTAAAGTAACAAGAGCTACTAGCAGTAGCGCTATTAGCTTAACCCTTTTCATTAAAAAACCTTCTAAAACACCTAATATTACAAATGAAAAATCTTATGCACGCAATATACAAATTTTACCAAACGCATTTTAGATGCAGCAAAAACCAATTTAAATGCGCACTTACTTGCATCTTTTACGAGATATGTACAACCAGCGTTTGATAAAAAAAAAACTAAAAAATACGCTACATTCTAGTGGATTTGCAATTTTTTAGTTTCTAGCGAACCCCGATTTGCTGTGCTTAACTCTTATAAGTGATGCCTTAAGTATACTAAGAGATTTTTAAACTTAGTTAAATGAGTGAGTTTATTATGAGATTTGTGAGCGTCATACTGGTTATTTTATTTTTCAACGTTAATCTAAATGCAGATGATTCAAAAGATCTTTATGTAGAAGTTAAAAATACAAAATTAAGATCACAAGCACTACACTGGGCAAAAGCAAGCTCAGAACTAAACTATGGAGATAAGTTAGAATTACTAGAGTTTAATGATCCCTGGTACAAAGTGAAAACTAAATCAGGAGTAGTTGGCTATGTACACACGACAGCGGTAACAAAAAAAGTTGTTCATTTAAAAGATTCTGGTGCGGTTGCTTCAAATGTAAGTGATTCTGATATAGTACTTGCAGGTAAAGGTTTTAATAAAGAAATTGAAGCAAAATATGCCAGCGATTCACCTAGTTTAAATTATCAAGCAGTAGATAAACTTGAAGCACAAAAAGTTAATGCCGATGATTTGGCTAAATTTATTATTGATGGTGAATTAAACTCTGAAGGTATTTTTACTCATGCAGCGCAATATTCTAAAAATTAGTTTTTTGATCTTTAGTTTAACTTTTTTTACTTCTTGCTCAGGTGTGCAAGGTATTGGGGTTTCTGTCCTTAAAACTCTTGGGCTTGTTCCTGGTACTTCCATGGTTGACTCATCCGATAGTATGATAAATGCAGCCAAGAATATGTCACGAGAAGAGGAGTATTATCTAGGTCGTGCCGTTGCTGCAAGAATTTTAGAAGCTTACAAGCCATACAATAATGCAAAAGTTCAGGAATATGTAAGCTTGGTGGGTCATGCACTTGCATCATATTCGGATAAACCTGATACATTTGGTGGTTATCATTTTTTAGTATTGGATTCTGATGAGATTAATGCGATGGCAGCCCCTGGAGGGTTTATTTTTCTAACAAGAGGCTTATTAGATTTAATGCCAGATGAAGATACCTTAGCTTCAGTTTTAGCGCATGAGATTACTCACGTTGAGGAGCGTCACGGAGTCGAGGCAATCTCACAAGCTGATTTAACAAAAACTTTATCTTCTTTAGGACAGATCGCCGGTAGCTTAAATTGTGGCGAATTAATTTCACAAGCAAGCTTGGTTTTTGGCGGTGCTGTTGATGATGTATTTAATTCATTGGTAACTAAAGGCTACAGTAGAGATCAGGAATTTAAAGCTGATGTAGGAGCTATAAAAATTCTTTATAGAGCTGGGTATAATCCCCATGCAATGCTTGTAATGCTAGATGAAGTTGCCAAAGCTGAGAAAGAAAAGCAAGGTGGATGGTTTGATACACATCCTGAGGCAAGTGATCGAAAAGACAGAGTAGAAAGTAACTTGAATAATAATTCAATCCCTGTAGTTGAAAAAGGACGAGTTATTAGAGCTAAAAGATTTTTTAATATTGTCCGAGGCTAACATTAGTGGAGCGAGAGTCCGCTAAAATTTCCATTATTTTTCCATTAATTGCAGCAAGCCTAGCTGTATGTTTGTATTTTAAAACTATACATTTTAAATTTGCTTACGATGATATTTTAAGAATTGAATATAATTCTTTGGTGCAGGCACCAGTAGCAGAAGGTTGGAATTTTAAACGGATTATTACTTCGCCAGCACCTCCAGGTAATTTGTATCGCCCATTAAGCACTCTTAGCTATAGGTTTAATATGTTAATGGCTTGGAATTCACCAGGGTCATTTCATGTATTAAATATTTTTCTATTTTTCTTTTGTGTATTTACAGTTGCTAGGCTCTATGAATTTTTTATTGGAGATAAACTAATCTCTTTTATTGCCAGTTTGATATTTGCTGCTCATCCAATATGTATTGAAGCAGTCGCAAATATTGTTGGTAGGCAGGAAGTGCTTGCGGCAGTTTTTGGATTAGCTAGTATTACTTGGTTAATTCAAACATATCAGAGACCTAAATTTTTTTTCTTTATTGGTCTGATTATCTCAGTTCTTTTATTGTTTTTAGCGATTCATTCAAAAGAATCTGCATATACTTTTGCAGCAATTGTCCCGCTGAGTGTTTTTTATATTAAGCATAAATTTGACTCTAGATTTTTTTGGATCTTAGCTTCATTTATTATTGTAGCTATATTTTGTTTAATTATAAGAAGTATGGTTCTTGCAGATCAGATATTAATTACAAGTGATAAGAACACAATTTTTTTTGAGAATCCTGTATTTCATCTTGATTTTACTCAAAGGATTATTCCAGGACTATTTTTGTTATCTAAGTATGCCCAATTAATTATTCTTCCATTTAAACAAGCAGCTGATTATTCAATTCAAGCAAATATTTTCTTTGATCAGATTTATTCAGTTTTAGGAATACTGCAGATAGGAATTCTTTTTATACTACTTTCATCGATTTTTAGATATAGAAAACAATCTTGGTCATTATTTGGCCTCTGGTTTTTTATTAGCTTTGCTTTGACTTTGAATATTATTACGCCGATTGGAACATTGATGGGGGAGAGACTAGCCTTTTTCCCTGCGATTGGTTTGATTGGTTTTCTTATTCCTTTATTTTTTGATGTTGGCAAGAGTTTAAATTTATCACGTAAACATATAGCAATAGCATTTTGTTTCTTGGCGTGTGTTTTAGCATTAATAACAAGCCATAGAATGCTTAAATGGAAAGATCATGCTAGCATTTATAAAGCAACAGCTATAGATGCACCACAAAGCCCTAAAGCTGCCTTAAATTTAGGGATTCACTACATGCTAAGAGAAGAAAATTTTCCAGCAGCAAAAGCAGAGCTAAAAAGAGCTATTCATTTAGCTCCAAATTATATTAATGCGATGCAGCTGCTTGTTCGAATTGCTGAAATTGAAAATAATAATCAAGATTCTGATTATTGGAAAAAAGAAATAGGAAAAATCGAAACCAGAAATAAAAGCTAAGCTTTAAACTTTGGGGTTACTACATCTTGAAATGCGCCAAGGCTTTGGACATAGGCGGGTAGGGACTGCCGAAAATTTTTAATTTCGCTTGTTATAGCTTAGAAGTTCTATATATTTAAATACTTGTACTTTTATTTCAGGTTTGCCAATTTTCATAGGAGTTATATAATTGTAATATATGGATACAGTTCATAAATTTTGAGAGGTCAGGTTGAAAAGAATATTAATAACAAGAAACTTCCTATTATTGGTCTTATTTGCAAATATATTTTTAGCGACAAACTTATTAGCAGAGGGTTTGTATATTAAGCACTTAAGGCTTGATAGAGATTTGCTACAAGATGTAATTGATAGTGAAGAAAACGGAGATGATATTTCTTCACTTGATTATGAAAAGTTATCTACTCCTATCTTAGCTACCGTGAGCGTTCCTTTTCTTGGTACTATTAGAATAGTTTTAACTAACTACAGACGTTTTAATAATACAGTATTAAAAGTTGTTGATGATTCTGGTGTGTATTTAAAGGAAGCGAGTGAAGTTCCTGTCTTACTACAAGGTTATGCAAGAAAATCAGGAAAAAATCTGGGTCCGGTTGCTGCTTCTTATTTTAGAGGAAAGCTAGGCATTTCACTGTTGTTTGATAACAAAGATCGACCAATAGATTTAACTGCAAAACTTGATGATGGTAGTTCATCGTTTGTTGCTACAAAATATAGAAGGCTGCCAAGTTATAAGCTTAAAGACATTGCTTGTGCTGATGAAGGCGGATCTTTTTCACCTCAAATTGACGCAGCAAAGATAAGCCAGGCAAATCTTAGCCAAGTGGATCTAGAATTAGAGGGTGATAAAGAACTTTATGATAAGTTCGGTTCTGATACTAATGCTACTTCTGCTGACATGCTTACAACAATCAATGCGGTTGATACTATTTATCAAAGAGATGTTAGCGTAAAAATAAATGTAAGCTCTCAAACTGTTTATACTACTAATTCACAGCCATATACATCTACAACTGCTAGTGATCTATTAGTGCAGATAAGACAAAATAGCACCTCAGGAAGTCAGGATATAACTCATTTAATAACTGGCAAAGATGTTTGCGATGTAATCAATGGATCTGGTCCATGTAATTCTGGTGTTGCAGGCTTAGCTTATGTAGGAGTTGTTTGTACTACTTCTACTTTTAATGCAGGATTGAGCGAAAGAGTTAACAGTACTTCACTTTCTTCTGTGCTGACTGCTCACGAACTTGGTCATAATTTTAACGCATCTCATCCTAATTCTTCTGAAGGAAATATTATGGATTCCTCAGTTAGTCCATCTACTTCACAGTCTTTTTCTTCAAGGAGTATCTCGGAAATAACAAGTTTTGTTGCTTCAAATAGTTCTTGTTTAACTAGTATTACTGGAGATGTGAGTGCCTCAACTAGTGTAAACAAGAAAAAAGGCAAAGTTACGCTTACAGCAACCTATGACCAAGATAGAAGCAGTTGCTCAGTAAACTTTCTCTTAGGCAATAAAAGTGATTTTTCAGGTAAGACTTATGATTTAGGTACATTCACAGTTTCTGGATCTAGTACACAAATCCGAGGTAAGCAAAAAAACGCTTTGAAAAAAGGTAAAGTTTACGTAAAACAAACTTTAACTTGTGGTAGTGAAGAATATGAATCTTCAGCAACTAATATAAAAGGTGCAAAAAAGATCACTGCTAGTGGTAATTCGGTTAAATCTGGTAAGTGGATGAAGCTTAAGAAAATTACACAACTTTCATAGAGGTCTTAGAGTAGTTTAAATATCAACTGATCTTGCCAGATTAATAGGATGAAGAATGATTAAGCAAGAGTTTGGCGCAGTGGTAGTCGGCTCAGGAGATTTAGCTGGTAAAGGAGTTTTTGCAAATCGTTCTTTTAAGCCTGGAGAAGTAGTAATTCAATATAAATTAAAGAAGCTAACTTTAGAAGAATTTAAGGCTTTACCTCAAGAAGAAAAAATTTTTACACATAAACACAAAGGGCAGATTTTTTTATATTCTGTACCAGAAAGATATGTAAACCATTCGGAAAATCCAAATACTTATCAAGACTTAGAAAAGCAGTGTGATATTGCTCTTAGGGAAATAACAAAAGGTGAAATGATTACTACTGATGCAACAAAGGATGATATCTAAATTTTTTTAGTATAAATTTCATCGATTCTTTTCTTTGTTTTAAAATATTTATGAAAAATAAGTTTATTAAAACTCAAAAATTCCTTTAATTTCTTTCCACAAAAAAATTTTAAACCATGGTGTGAAATTCTCTGGATAATTTTGAATTTCTAAAGTTAAATCACTTGGGCTTATCCATCTAGTTGCTTCAATTTCTTCTTTATCTGCAGAAATATCTCCATCATAAGTGCCGCTTAAGACAGCGCACATTTCATTTTCTGATCCTTTATTAGAAAACTTAGCTTGATATTCAAAAATATAATGTTTTTTGAGGGGGGTTTTAATCTTTAACTCCTCATAAATTCTTCTTAAAGCAGCTTCTTCATATGTTTCACCAGGGGCTGGATGACTACAACAAGAATTTGACCAATACATTGGCCAGAGGCGTTTATTTTTACTGCGCTGCTGTAATAATACTTCACCTTGTGAATTGAATATAAATACTGAAAAAGCTCTATGAAGAATGCCTGCACCATTATGACATTCTTCTTTATCACCAAAGCCGGTGATCTCATCTTGAGAGTTAACAAGTATTAGTTTGTCTCTATTGATTTGCAGCTTGTTTGCTTGCATCATCTAATTCCCCTATAACTGATGTGAAACCCTCATATCCAGACTTCTTAAATGCGGCAAGAACTTTTTCTGAAGACTGCTCATCTTTGCAAAGAGCAAACATTACTCCACCTCCGCCAGCTCCTGATAATTTTGCACCTAAGGCTCCGTTTTTACGCGCGATCTCTATTAGATCATTTAGCTCTACACCTGAAACATCTAATTTCTCAAGGAGAGCTTGATTTAAATTCATTAGTTCACCAATTCTTTTAATGTCTCCATTTTCAATAGCCTTGACTGATTCAAGTGCAATTGAATTAATTTCTGAAAAAATCGCGTCATACTCAGCAGGGTTTTCCTCTCTAGCAGCTCTTACGTTTGCAACCATTTTTGCAGTCAAGCTTTCAATACCTGTAATTCCTACTGTGATGTTTAAACCTTTTAGTGGAGTTAGTTTTTGCATCATTGGCGGTGAGCCTTTTTTAAATAAAATGAAGTCGCCATAAGTCGCTAAAGTGTTATCAATTCCTGAGGGTGTGCCGTGGACTATTTGTTCAGATTTAAATGCTAGAGCATTTACTTCTTCTAAACTTAAGTTAAGACCAAAAGAATTACTTAATGCCTTAATTACTGCTACAGCCATAGCAGCAGAGCCTCCAAGCCCCATAGCTCTTGGTATATGAGGTGAAATTTCAAATCGTATACCTTTTTCAGCTAATCCTAGTTCATTCAAAATTAATACCAATGATTCATAAATTGAATATTTGAACTTTTCTCCTTTTAAAAGTGTCTTTTCAACACCCCATTTAGGGATTAGTACATGAATTCCTTTTTCAATTTCTTCAGCTTTAGCCTCAATAGCTAAAGGAATGCTGGCAGCAACTGCATGAGTTCCGTAAACAACAGCATGCTCACCAAATAAAATCACCTTACCACCACCTAAACCAACTTTTCCGTCCACTGAGCCTCCCGATCTTGTCTTAAAATTTGTAATCTTTTTTTGTGATTTAATGTTCTTTACAATTTCTTTTGCTTTCCAAACTTTGATTTCGCCATGCTCAATTAGCTCTTCTACAACTTCATCAAAAATATCTTCGGTCGCTCCAGCTGCAGAAGCCACTGTTCGCGCATGTAATGACATGTGCCCTCGCTGAATACCCTCAGTAGAAAGTGCTTTAATGGCAGAAAAATTTTGTGCAAGGCCAACAGCTCCCATGACCTCTGCTAGTTCTTTTGCAGATGAAATTCCCATGATACGATGGCAAATTCGTACGAGAGGGTTTGATTCAAGCGGGCCACCAACTGTGCCGACTTTAATTGGGATTTCTAATAATCCGCAGAGTGCACCCTCCTCATCTTTATACCATTTAGTTAGAGATTTATAAGAGTTTCCTCGTGCAGCATAAGCGTGTGCAGCAGCTTCAATCGCGCGCCAGTCATTACCAGTAGCGATGGCAACAGCATCAATTCCATTCATTATTCCTTTGTTATGTGTTGCTGCACGATATGGATCTACCACAGCAAAATCATTTGCTAAAATAATTCCATCACGAATTTGTTCAGCTTGCAGTTTGTCACTAGCTAGTTGCTCAAGAGGAATGCGAGTTTTCGCTTTAACTAATGATCTGTCACTCAGATTGGATAAGATTCTTAAAAAAACCGTGCCTCCAGAAATTTTTTCAATTAATGAAGCAACACCTTCACACATACTATTAATAAGATTTGCTCCCATGGCATCTTTTGTATCCACAATTAGATGAACAACAAGCATATCTCCGCGATTGATTGACGAAGGGTGAATAACTACTTCCACATCTTTTGCACCACCACCACGGGCAAACATTCTTGGATGTAAACTATTTGCTAAGTTAAGAATTTCCTCTTTATTTTGTAGTAACAATTGTTTAGCACGAATTGGTTTAGGAATATCAACAACTTGAATTTGGCCAATTAAATGAGATGAGTCTAAATTACTTTGAAAACCGCCGCTGGGTCTTGCCGTTTTAGCGGCATTACTAACTGCTGCTATAATTGATGGTTCTTCAACAGCCATGGGAACGGCATAATCTTTTCCGTTTATTAGAAAATTTAATCCAATCCCAATAGGCAAACTAAAAACACCAATAACATTTTCTATCATGCGATCAGCGTGCTCAATATTTAGCAAAGATTGACCACTACACAGCGAGTTGAATTCACTTGGCGAGATAAAATCTCTATCACGTAGAACTTTTAAGCGTTCAATTATGCTTAGTTCATAGAACTTGGGAATTCTGGATCTTTCCATCTACTTTAAACCGATAAAGAATTTTTTAAGTCCATAATCTATACGGGGTTAGAAAATTAATCAAAGTTTTGGACTTCAAACAAAAATGCTTAACTCCCTGACAAACTAAGCTATTGATAATCCACATTATCCATCACTAATTTTTTGGGGTGCCCTTGAGTTCAAAATCCCGGTTTCGCCCTTAATCGGCTTCAGCTAGAGTATTCTTTGTGCAAGAAGTTCATAATCCATATCATGCAGCTATTGAAACGCTTAACTTAGCAGGAGCTGACTATGTAATAGTAGGAGGTTTTTCCTTAATTATGCATGGCAGCAATAGATTTACCCCTGATATTAACGTTGCTGTTAGTTTAGAAAATGATAATCCGATTAAATTTGTTTCTGCTATTATTGACGCTGGTTTAGAGCCACCAGTTGGAGTTAATACAAGTTTGTATGCTGATCCAGAGATTCGAAGTAAGTGGTTTAATGAAAAAAGTATGCGATTTCTTATTTTCACTGATAAGGAGTTGCCGACTTTTAGTATTCAGTTATTCAATGAGTATCCACAACCGATGTCGTTTCCAGAGCTTTTAGCTGATAGCGTGGAAATAGATATTGCTGGTCACAAAACAAAAATTTGTTCTAAACAACACTTGATTGCGATGAAAAAGATTGCATGGAGAAATCAAGATCGAGATGATGTTGAAGTTTTAACATTGATTGATTCACTTGGTGATAAAATCTTTTCAAAAGATGAAATTGATAAATTAGTCGCTATTGAAGAGGGATCTTTTGCTCGTGAGCGCTTACTTAGTCTTTATGATTTTAATCAAATGACCCATTCTGAAAAAGCTAACTGGTTAAAGAACATGCTTACTGCGCTTGGTGGGTTTTGTATTTTATAGAATTACTTTTAAACTCGGTACACCCCAACATTTTTAAGCAACTACTAAGCTAACACAACGATTACTTCCTTAGAAGGAGTAATTAAATGCCACG
>JAGRAS010000450.1 GCA_020434465.1 Bdellovibrionales bacterium
GATCAGGGCTAAAATTTTAACAATTTAAGCTAAAACCCTAGCATTATTCGGACAAGGGTCTTCAAAACCAGTTTCTTTTGGTAGTGCCTTGCTTATAACATCAGTTGTGTAATTTTTCTTGATATTTCAAGATCTTAACCTAAGTTGCCTCATGGCTGATTAAGGAAAATTTAGGATTTTTTCTAGCAATTCTGCCTATTCAGTTAAATTAACAAGTAGACGACTATTTAAGCTGGGAAAATGCTACTTTTTTTTAATAAGAAAACTTTACTATGAGCAACGACAATCAGTCCGATAAAACAGATTCGATCATGTCAAATACCGTGTCTTCACTTGGTAATACAGTTGATGCTTTTGCTAACAAACTTCAAAGGAAGCTTAGCAATAAACAAGAATTATTAGAAGAAATTGAAAGAAAAAAACAATATTGTGGCCAGTTATTACTACAGGCTATGAGCGCAATTCGTAAAGCTCTTCAAGAAACAAGTAAAATTAATTTAGGTGCAAGGTTTGAATTCTTATTAGATGTAGAAGATAGAGACGGCTGGCCAAAGCTAAGTTTAGTACTTCACGACACTGAATATCCCGATGAAAAAGATCATGTATTTTTTGCCTCAGCAATTGCACGTGAAGAAAACTATTTTGTTCTTTTTCATACAGGATCAGAGAAAAATCTTGGGAGAGTAGATATTAAAGAAGACAGCGATCTTGAATTGGTTCCTCGGGTTTTAAAAAATGCTGTCAGAACTTTTTTAGATACCACCGCTGATTATGTTTTAAACCCAAAACAAGCAGAAGATAAATTTGAGCCAGTAGATATTATCGATCAAGAAGCTGAAGAAAAAAACACAGATACTGTAAATTTACAGGCTGAGAATGTTTTTGTTGACGATGATATTAGCAGTGATGCAAATAAGGTTTCTTTAGCTGACGATTTCGACCCTTTAGATTTGTAATCTCAAAAAACTATTTTTTTGAACTAGGCGTCTGTCTTAGCAATTCATCCAGAATATCCTCAACTGCATAATCGGACTCTTTTTCTGACTTTTTGCTATCCTCAATATTAGCCTTCGGCTCATTTTTATCAATTGGCTTGAGATTCTCATCAAAAGACTGCCAATCCTTAACTACCCCCTCAATAAAAGTCACCTCTCCTGTGTTGTATTTCCAAATCTGCTTACGCATAGTCTCATATTCAATTTTATCAACAGGTTCGCCCCACTTTTCCAAGACTTCATTTTGAGTCATATTATTTTTCAGCTTCCCTTGCTTTGACCATTGGGCATAGCCGTTTTGTGCAATAGAAATTAAAATACAACAGGCAAACACAGTAAAAAGCAAGTGGACAGAGTTTTGAATATTTTTAATCATGGCGATAATGGGTTTTTCAATTTTCATTTAACAAATACTAATACGAATAAAAAATGGCGGCAATCTTTCAAAAAATTTTAAGTGCTGTAAAAGTAAATTCTGAGGAAAAAGTTGTCAAACTAGGAATCGCTGTTTGTTTCTTAATTCCTTT
>JAGRAS010000451.1 GCA_020434465.1 Bdellovibrionales bacterium
TATATTCCTGTTGCAGGAAGATGTCTTAAAGGAATTTTTCTAAATCCAAACTCATTAGTTGTTAATTCTGCAAACGCTTTTTTTAATCTTTGACCGTTTCGATAAATTAAAATTTCAGCAACATCATCCCCTTTTACATAGGATTCAATATATACAAGCGGCTCTTTTGTTGGATCAATTTGGTTCGACTCTGTAGATGGATGACTGACAACTACTTTTGCTAGAGTAAATTTGGGATTAAACGTTATTATTGTTTTTTGTCGATTTAACTCAGTGCTATTAAAAACACTTCCGTATGACAATCGACGCCAGCGCATAAAAGTTTCTCGATCTACCTTATCAGTGAGTAATGCACGCTCAAGACTCGCATCAAGATTTGCTAAATAAGTAGCAACATCCCGTGCAGACATTTCTTCTTCAGCTCCATCTAGAACATACTCAATTCCATTTATCATATTGCGTATTGCAATCTTAGCATTCTCATACTTTGGATGTATTTCTCTAAGTAAGATCGTAAGCTGCTTTTTATTTTCTTTTAAAGTACGAACAACACTTCTACTTTCTAAAGCTTGCCAAGTAATTTTATTATCTTCAGAGTTACTGCTAGAACTTTCTGCGTTGGTATCATTCTCAGTCACTTTTCCAGAATAACTTGCTCTTACTGCTGATGAGTCAATCTCAGACCCTCGATTCAATTTATATAGTAAGCTATCTAAAGGACCAAGGTCAGATATAATACCATCATCAACTGCAACTGTTTGAGCATTACTTGTTGGTTCTTCACTGCTAGTGAACCAGGAATCATGAGAACCAGGTATTTTCTTTGTTAAGCTAATTAATTCTGGAATAAAAAATAAGGCACAGAGAACAACTAGTATCAAAATAGTAATCATTAGATTACCACGAGCTAACCCAAGCTCCTTTGATTGTTTAAGAGGCAAACTAAGATGTTTAGCTTTTACAAAATGCATATATAATGGATTATATCTTGATTTAAGGTGCTAAACAAAAATACTTGATACTGTAAACTTAGCCTAAGATCTTAGAATCTATGAAAAAACTTAAGCGGCATTAGACCTAAGGGCTTCATCCCAGTACTTTTTAATCCCGCCGGTTAACCTTGCTCCAACTCTGGTAATTACTTCACGAGCTAAAAAACAGGCGGCACGGGCTGAATCCTGAGGATCCTGATTACTTAATACGCCGTACATAAAGGCAGCTGCAAACATGTCTCCTGCTCCAGTTAAGTCTTTTGGTTCACATGGATAAGCCGATGCATGAAAGCGCGTCTGCTCCCAAACCCCATAAGCTCCTTTTTCACCGGCAGTAATTACAGCAGATGGAACTTTTGCTGCAATTTCTTCCAGTGCTATTTCAACATCATCATGACCAGTAAATGCCTTAGCCTCACTTTCATTTGCAAAAACTAAATCAGCATGGCTTACAACTTTTTCAAGACCATCTCTAAACAAGTCAACAACAAACTTATCAGACATCGTCAAAGCTATTTTAGTAGAGT
>JAGRAS010000452.1 GCA_020434465.1 Bdellovibrionales bacterium
CAGCATATTCAAAATGTAATTAATGCTATGAAAGAGATTGCAGAGACTCTCGGTCTAGCGGGGTAGATAATTTTAATCGATTATTTGATAGCTAAAATAACTTTAAAGCCGTTTTTTTCAACTAGGCAATTGTGTTTTGAAAAAAGCTTTTTATTGAATTTTTTATATGGTAATAAACGGTTTGCGACCATTAATAATTCACCGCCAGATCTTAATGATCGTGCAGCCGATTGTATAAATTTTAATCCTATTCCAGCATTTGTTTTATCTCCTAAATGAAAGGGGGGATTCATTATTATCCAGTCAAGATTTGACTGTGGAGTTTCTGAAAAAAGGTCTGTCCAATTAAAGTTGATCTTACAGTTAGTAGAAAAACTATTTAAATTAATCTTTGCGCATTCCAGTGAAAGATAGTCTGCTTCGTAAAGATCAAGTAA
Organism: Bdellovibrionales bacterium; assembly: GCA_020434465.1. The sequence goes on from JAGRAS010000452.1 coordinate 438, forward strand.
GCTAGCTTTGTGCTTGTTATTGAGTAAAAAGTAACTTAAGTAGCCATATCCTGAACCAAAATCAGCACCATGGCCCTTGGTGTTTATCTGGTTGAAATATTCAGTTAATAAAAGAGAGCCAGCATCAATTTTTTTTGATGAAAATGAAGTTGCAGAGACTGTGAGATCGCTACCTTCTAGTTTAAAAAAATTACCTTTATCTAAAAGTTCTTCCATAGCAGCTTCAGGGATATCTTTTTGGTTAATAGTCAATACTCTACATTTTTTTTTGCTGTAAGACTCAAGACTAATCCCATAGTCATTTTCTAGTTTTTTTTGTAAGCTTTTGGAACCAAGATCATTTGATCCAGCTGCAAATATTTTTCCATTATGATTTAAACTTTTAATTGCAAGGCCAAGATGCCACAAGGCTTCTTGCTTATGCTTTCCAAAATCAACTATAGCTATATCACATTTATCTTCTATTTTTGTTGAAGTTGCTAAATTGTATGACCTTAACTGCAAGAAATAGGGCCTGAAAGTTTGCATGCAGCTGAGCCTTGAAGAGTTGTTAAAAAGATCTAGTAATTTATGTACTTTTGCATTGTAAAAGTTAATTTCTTGAGCGCCAGAAATTAAATCGGGATTGGATTCTAAGTAATAATAGAGAGCGTCTAGGCTTGAGTCCATTTACAGTTACAGTTCTTTAGCGTAAAGTGTTTTTTGCATGCAATGCCCTTGCGAGTAAGATTACGGTTTTGTTGATCAGCATATTTTAGGATTTTCTTTAATGCAAGAAGGGCTTTTTTGAGATTTTATTTTTATTATGACAATTGAGCAATTATTTCCAACCCATATCTATTATTCTGATCTTCAAAAAAATAATAAAAAATTCAACCAAGAAATTTTGAATGAATGCTTATACTATATGGATTTAGATGATGCTGGACATGATTGGTCTGAGGATAATTATGTAGGTGGCTACACCTCCTATTCTTCTCTTGCTAACTTAAACGAAATTTCTGCTACTTTTGCAGAGCTTGAAAAAAAAATCAGAAAACATTTGAAAAAATATATTTCTTCTTTAGCGTATGATGTTAAGG
>JAGRAS010000453.1 GCA_020434465.1 Bdellovibrionales bacterium
GAACTCTCAAATAAGCTTTAATTGCCAAGACGCAGTGTTAGATGAATTTGTAATTTCTTATGTAAAATTAGCAGAAAGAAACAAACCAAACCTAAAAATTATGACAAGAGAGTCTTTTTTTAAAGAGGACATACAGCAGCTGGTCGATTTTTCTGATAAACAAAAGTTTAGTTTTTCTGAGAACTGCTCATCTTTTGAAGTAGCTCACTTTCAAGCTAACACATCTTTTAAGCCTTCAAATTTAGGTTTGAGTGAGGACAATAGGGATTTAAGCTTTCAATTAAGATTCCAGTCTGTCCCTGCATACAGATTTAAAGGACTAGTTAAGCAGTTGTTTTTTAATCGTAATAATTTTAGCTAATAATATTAGCTAGTTAAAATAGCTAAGAACTGTTAAAATTTTTTCACCTTTAGCCGATAGTCATTTGTGGGCTCTTGGAGCGAATATGAGGAAAGAAAAAGGTTTTACATTAATAGAGTTATTAGTTGTTATCGGCACCATAGGCGTGCTGGCAGCTTTAGCCATGTCTGGGTTTTCAGTTTATAGAGCCTCTGCTGCTTATGCAGTTGTAGAAAGAACGATATCAAGTGCTAGGACTGCTGCTGAAGCTGGTATTTCTGATGCCGACAATTTACCTTCAGCTGTTTCACTTACATCAATAAATAGTCAAGGTCCTATCGGAGGAGTGGCTGGTGATTATTTAGTTGGAATGCAAATACCAGGAAACGTAAAGTTAGATGTTGAATATGATCCAACTTGTACAACAGCAGTTTGTCAATCTGAGCTTATCCAAGTAAATCACTGTTGGGCAAACGAGTATGCTCGTTGGATTAGATATGGTGATGGAGTAGATATACTCTTACAGAATATTTCTGGAGCAGGCTGCTCTTAATTTAGTTTTCTACTACATAATAAGACGTATTCAACTCGCAATTTTGGCATTTTCAAATGCTCATGGGGCAGATTGGTAATTGACCTTTTTTATTGCTTAAAGTATGACAGATTGGTCAGAACAAGTAATAAAAAGGGATTTATGCGAAAATACAGCGTCACCGGATTAGGTAACTCATTAGTCGATATTTTGTTAGAGGTTAGTGATCAGGAACTAGCTGAACTTGGTATTGATAAGACAAGTTATATGCTAATTCAGGAAGATGAGCAGAAAAAACTTTTACAAAAATTATCAAACCGTGAAAGTGTAATGCAAAGCGGCGGTTCGGTTGCTAATTCAATTTTTTCAATGAATGAATTAGGAGCCAGTTGTTCTTTTTTAGGTTGTGTTGCAGACGACCCTTATGGGATTCATTTTAAAACAGAAATGGAAAACTGTGGTGTTGATTTTCCAAATCATCCTATTGTCGGAAAAACAACTGGTACAACCTGTGTTATGACAACACCGGATGCGGAAAGAACGATGAGAGGTTGTTTGGCAGTTACTTCAAGTTATTCTGAAAAACATATTAATGAAGAAATAATTGCAAATTCTGATTGGATTTTTATTGAAGGATTTTTATTGT
>JAGRAS010000454.1 GCA_020434465.1 Bdellovibrionales bacterium
GTTTCTAAAATCGAATGTAAATGTACAGGATTCTCCTGTTTAGACTCTACGGTAATTGTTGTGTCTTTTTTTTCAGAGATTATTATGCGTTCATTAATTTTTGCTGATTCAGTGGAGCTAATCTCGCTAGAAGACTTATTTAATTCACTGCTCACTTGATATTTAGAATCTAAAGTTTGAGCAGTTTTAGTTTCTTTATTTGATTGAAAATTTAGGTTTGTTTCTGCATCGACTTCATTATTAAATTTATTATCTTCTTTAATGGTATTTTCATTCTTAAGTTGCTCTATTGTAGCTGCCGTAGAGCCGTTTTTTTGATCTGCAACAGCATGACCAGATGTTGTATTTGAAAAATAGGAAGCAGAGTCGTTTGTAATTGCTTGTAAAGCATTTGCATATATGTTTTGTAAATTATTAATACTCTCTTGAAATGATTGATTGATAGCAAAGTTAAGTTCGTTTCCATTGATACTTAATTCTTGATAAAGATTATCTAAAAGTTCTTCTAAACCCATAACGCCAAAACGATTAAGAGTTTCAGAGATTAATTCTGTTAACTTGGCAATCAGCTTTATTTCTTCTTCGCGTATTGATTTGCTAAGTTCTTGGTCAGCAGCAAGGAGTTTTAAATATTCACTAACAGAATCTTTATTTGGGTTATTTGCCAATGACTCAGCGGCTGCGGAGAATAAAAAGCTATCAGTTATTTCACTGCCACTTTTTAAAATTGCAGCTGGGGCTAGAATATTTCCGTCTCCTGGAATTTGCATTCCAGCTTGTTTAAGTATTTTTTGATAAAACTCATTGAATTCTTGAGCAGTACCAATATGTTCAGTTGCAACACAAATGATTTTGTTAGGATCTAACTCAGAGCGAGTGTATTGGTACAAGTAACTTCGATCTGATCCAGGATACATAGCAATACTACTAGGAATAAAAATTTGTTTTGCATCTGGGTCTAGTGCTAAAATTTTCTGCATTTCAAGTAGCTGTTTTTTGACACTATCTGGCACTTGAGGAAAGTTAGATTCTCTATCTTTTGGTGGGTTTAGAATTTGTTGTAATGTTAAACCTTGATAGCATAATTCACCGTTAATTATTTCATATTCAAATTGTATTTGCGTTTGACGTGGAACATTTCTTGCCTTGTTTGGCATTTCTTTATGTCCAAGCACAAGGTTAGTTGAAACATGAGCAGATACTTTTTCGGTAGGGAGCTGCCTTGTGTTTATCGCATGCCTAGAGGACTTCTTATCTTGCCCAAAATCATATTGGTTGTGTGTCACTTAAAGATGCCATTTAAGCTAAGGTTTTACCTAAAAATAAAGAAACATTTTTCTAAGAAACTCGATATTATTTTTAAAGCGTAATAATTACAATAGTTTTGGTAATTAAAAAAATACAGAAATCTCAGTAAATTATAGTATTATCGCACTTTATAGTTTTTTGTAAATTTTTAGAACAAAACTTTTAAAAGAAATGCTACACTATTCTTCTGGCTTAGGAGATCTATATG
>JAGRAS010000455.1 GCA_020434465.1 Bdellovibrionales bacterium
TTAGTTTTTGAAATATCAAACGTGCAGTTTCAGGATCTCTTTCTCTAATTAAGACTGAGCCCTGTCTAAGCATGGCCGTAGATGTTCTTTCATGTTTAGGATACGAACTTACTAGCTCGTGATAATAAGAAATAGCCTTACTATTTTGCAACTCCCCTTCTGCACTCACACCAAGCCAAAATAGAACCACTGCTCCCCAATCTACTCCATAGCTCAAGTCTCTAAGCTCTTCTAACTTACTAGTTGCTGTAGAAAAACTACCTACCTTAATTTCCTCAATAGCTTTTCTTAGCAGCTCACCATTATTACCAGGAATAGTAGTTGAAAGCTGAATATCTTTTGCTACAAATTCATGTGGGACAATTGCAGGTGGTGGTGTAGTAATTTTAAAACCTGGCTTAGAGCCTGGAATTTCAGGCGCAGGGATTTCAGGTGATTCTGGTGTATTAAAACTAGCTGAAGCTCTTGGCTGACTTTTATACTGCAACTCTTCAAGATTACCACGCAACATATTTAATTCGCGTCTTAAGGATGCAATTTCAGTTGTCTGTTCGGCCTGAAAGTTTCTAATATTTTCGAGATCTCGATCTAACAAATCAACTCTTTTAGCAACTAATGAGTTATTGTTTGAACAAGAAACAAATAACAAACAGGCGGACAAGATTAAAATACTACTATTCGTAAGCCTAAGATAGTTAACTTTTATACTGCTAAATTTAAACATACTTCAAAATTCTCTTTCAAATGCTATTTAATATTAAAATGAGCTCTACGGTTCTTCGCCCATGCTGCTTCATTGCTGCTTGGATCAAGTGGCAATTCTTCACCATAACTAACCGTTGACATTCTATCTTCAGAAACTCCAAGTGATCTTAAATATTCCATCACTGCTTTGGCTCTCTTAGCACCAAGAACCATATTATATTCATTCGTACCTCTCTCATCACAATGCCCTTCTATTTCAATATCAGCATTGGAATTTTCATGTAACCAATTAGCATTAAGCCTTAAAACTTCTCTGCCGTAACTTGGAATTTCAAATGAATCATAGTCAAAATTAACATCTTTAAGAATAGTTCCTTCTCCAGCAATTGGAATATTCCCAGCTCCAACATTCTTTGTTCGACACGCACAAGAACTTAATAAAAATGCTAAGCAAAATAACGCTGAAACTATTATTGAACGCATAGAGATCCTCCAAGGTCTTCTCAGAATATAAAAAAACATCATGATAATTTTAGGTTTTATAACATACCAACCATGCTAGCAGTATATGTAATCACAGAATGTTTTGACTTAAAACTTTTTTTTGCAACTAATAAGAACTAAAAAAAAGCTGTTAAATCGATGGGTTATTTTTAAGCCCTAGTTTCAAATTTATTCAATCATAGGTCCCCAACTAGGGTGAAAGCTTCCTGTCCTAGAATAGGTAAGCTGTTTAATACTACTACCGTCCTCCCGCATTAGACCTAAATTATAAATCCCATCTC
>JAGRAS010000456.1 GCA_020434465.1 Bdellovibrionales bacterium
GTTCATCATGCACTCCTATTTCAGCTTTAGTCGAGGGCGTTATAATAATCTCAGGAAGCTTTGAAAACTCAGTTAGGCCAGGGGGAAGCTCAATACCGCTGATTTTATTTCCTTTTTGATAATCTCTCCAAGCGCTACCTGTTAAGTAAGACCTCATAATAACTTCTACTGGAAGCACTTCACATTTTTTTACAATCACCACATTCGGATCTGGAATATCAATTAAGTGATTTTGAATTATAAAATCACTTTTTTTAAACCAATGAGTCGCCATTTGATTTAGAATTTGGCCCTTATAAGGAACAGTAGTTAAAACAACATCAAAACAGCTTAACCTATCAGTAACAACAATCGTTAACTTGTCACCCTGTGAATAAACGTCTCTTACCTTACCCTCATATTTTTCACCAAGCCCAGAAAAGTTTGTTGTTTCAAGAATATCTGGGTAATTATCTATTTTGGAATTACTCATTTCTTACCTTAATTGTTTTTTTGTTTTATTCTTGAAAGCCTTAGTTGCTTTCAAGTGTTTTCCCTTTCTTTTTAAACCTTCACCTTTAAAAACATTTTCTTCACGTAAACGCTTTAGATTTCTAGCAGCAATTCTTTGAGCACGTAACTTTATACCATATCTATTTGGCCTATTAGAAATATCTTTTGCAGCTGAAAACTTTTTTCTAGCTAGTTTTTTATATTCTTTTTTTGCTTCAATAGAAAGTTTAGCCATATAAGCGACAGCTAAATTGTTAGTAATCGCAGATAAAAGCTCAGGGTTATCAGCATATCTCAACTGCCTTGCAGCATATTTGTAAGCATCTATTGCACAATTTATAAGCCCTGATTCATAACTGTCACTTTTTAAGCCTTGCAAAAGATTAATATTACCAACTTGCCACCATGGGTAAGCACGATGAGAAAAGCTAGTCCAAGTTGCATAAATTGAACCTGCTGCTTTAAAATTATCTGCGGCATCAGAAGCATCTAAGTTAATTTGCGCCTCAATTAAATTTGCAATAAAAAGTGCAGTATCTCTGGCTGGTTTATAGGAAAGTCCAACAACAGGAACAGATAAGATTACTTCGTATGGGTTTAAAGAAATATATTTATCATTAACACCAATTTGGGCTAGAGATTGAGACTCTTTATGTCTAAATGAAATCGAGAGCCAACGCTTTGAGCCCCAAACTACAGCAATTTTTTCAGGATTGTTTTTTAAAAGCTTAACTGCCTCCAGTTGATTTTCAAGAGGAGCATAAAATCTAGCAGCCTTGCTATTACTTGTTAATGACATTGCATCATTTATCATACTTCTAAAAATGCGCGATTCATTTTCAAATTCATCATCACTCAAGCGAGAAACAAAAAATGAGCTAGAGAAGTTAGTAAGATTTGCTCTAGATGCTACAAAACCGCAGCGAGCACCTGCAACGGCAAGAATATAAACAGTTCTAGGAATTCTGACCTTTACTAAC
>JAGRAS010000457.1 GCA_020434465.1 Bdellovibrionales bacterium
AGCATTCTTAAAATTCTAAGAGGATCTTCTTTGAATCGTTCAAGGGGATCGTTAACAGCTTTTAAGATTTTTTGATTTAAATCTTTAATTCCATCCATTGGATCTAATAAGATTTTATCTTTAACTGAATACGCAATTGCATTTATAGTAAAATCTCTTCCAGATAAGTCTACTTCAATTGAATTCGAAAAATTACTCAAGCCATGAGGCCCTGGTTTTCTAAAAGTAGTTAGTTCTATTTGCTGTTTATCAATTACAACGGTAAGTGTTCCGTGCTTAAGCCCAGTTTCAATCACTTTTACATTTGCTGAGTTTAGTTTTTGAAGTGCACTTTCAGGTGCTAAATTAGAACTCAAATCTAGATCTGAATTTTCTATCCCAGCGATAGCATTTCTTACTGTTCCACCAACAAGATGCAGATCTGAGGCTTCGCCAAGGGCTTTCTGAATAATTGTTACAGGTTTTGAAGATGCAGTTTTAGCAAGCTCTTCTAAGTAAGTGCTATTTCCATCCGGATATGAAGTCGTGCCAGGATTCAGGAACTTCTCCTTTAAGTTTTATTTCGATCACAGGTAGCCATCCAGGCTTAGTAGGGAAGTTTCTAAGCGGCATTCCTGCTTGCTCTGGAGTTTTACCCCCTTTTTTTCTATTACAAGGCGCACATGCTAGCACGATATTTTCCCAGGAAGTAGTGCCAGCTTGGCTGCGAGGAATTACGTGATCTAATGTAGCATTTTTTGAATTTAAACTTGTGCTGCAATATTGACACTCAAAATTGTCTCTAGCTAAAATATTTGCTCTTGTTAATGGGGGTGTTTTTCTTCGGTTGTGGACATATCTAACTAATTTAACTACTGCAGGTGCTTTAAAAACTAATGAAACAGAGCGGATGTCATGCTCATATTCCTCAACTACTTCAACTTTTCCCAAGAAAAACATAGAAATGGCTCGTTGCCAGGATATGATCTTTATAGGTTCGTAGCTTGCATTTAACAATAGAACTGATTGCATACGCTAATTTGCCAATAAATCATTATTAATAATATCGGGTGCTTATATCACTTACTTTAACATTTTCATCTAAGATCTAGGTATCCCCATACTTTAGATGCAGATAAAATCCTTATTTTTTTCAACCACAGTATGAACATTCTTCAATACATATAAAAATTTAGATTATTCAGGGGGTTGGATAGTTGACACAATACTAATCAGTGCGTATTTTGCGGCGGTGATAAATAAACTTTATGAGTCTATTTATTGTGGGTCAGTAGCGTTGGTTTCGAAGAAACCTTGGCCGTTAAGGCCAAAGCTGGTTAGAGTGCACGCCTGATAAGCGTGAGGACGTTTCCCCCGCAGCAAAGCTGCAATGGGAAACGTAGCACTGAAAAACGCGAGCAAGCGAAGCGTTTTTTCTCTAGCCGACCTCATATTAGGGTCTGAGCCTGCATAGTATTGCCCTTAATGGAC
>JAGRAS010000458.1 GCA_020434465.1 Bdellovibrionales bacterium
AAGGCTAGTACTACTGCTACAGCCGAGGAGGAGTGCTGAAAAAAATTTCAAAGATGCCCAAAGATCAGCTTAAAAGCTAAGCTATTTACCAGTTGGTAATACCCCTCGTAACAGGATGCGACAAAGGCACATAAGGAAATCTTTTCAGAAATCCAGTTACGCTTAAGCCGTAAACACCAAGAAAGCCAAGGAAGATAAATATATCATAAATGCCAAAGGGGATAAGGTTTGGTGAGTATGATGGCATGATGAAAACGTATTTTTCGCTCCAGACTCCTAGTAGGATAATACAGGCTACAGTTGAAAGTGCGGTTGGTGTCTTTTTTAGGTCTCTACTTAGAAGTGAGATGAATGGGATTACAAAGCACATTGCAAATGTAACCCATGACCATGCTTTCCATGGGAATTCTCTTGTTCTTAGGATTAGCCATTGAGTTTCTTCAGGTAAGTTTCCATACCATTGAGGAAGAAAATGACTGAAGAAGAGATAGCCCCAAAGCATTGTGAAGCCGAACATTAGTTTTCCTAGATCCCACCATTGCTGGTTTGTTACAGTTTTACCAAAAGCAGGATTAGTTCTAGAAAAATATGTGCATAAAATTGCAAGCGATGCCCAGCCCATAAAAATATTTCCAATAAAGGAAAATCCGCCGTACATATTTGCATACCAGACAGTATCTGTGCTTGCTACCATTTCAGTGGCAAACATTGTGTAAATTACTATGTAAAGAATGACTAGCACCGGTGCCATTCGAGACATTTTTACTTGAATGGAATTAACTTCTTTATCTGAGCCTTTCCAGCCGCCTGTAATCATTTTAGGAATTACACCCTGCCAAGTTTTCTTATTTGCATCAGAAACATTTTCTCTGATGTAGCCAAGATCACTTCTTAATGACAAGCGTACAAATCTCCAACAAAGAAAAAACAAAAGAAAAAGCAAAAGGCCAAAGCGAAAATATACAAAGTTTGGTTCCATCCAAGTTTCGCGGCCCGGCATTGGGTGGCTGCCCCATGGGAAAAGATATTCTTTACCAAGGTATGTAAGTAAAAATGCACCAAAAGACCAAGGTAAAAAGAATACGCTGGCTTCAGCAATTCTTCTTAAAGGTGGTGACCATAAAGCCCTAGTAATTTGAAAAATTGCAGAGATAATTAAAGAGCCAAGCGCTAAACCTGTCCAATAAATAAAATTGATATAAAAACTTCCCCAAAATAATTCTGGAGACATATAAACAATTCCGTATATCAACGCTACAAAACCAAGTAAGGTAAATAAGCTTAAAACTCTGGTGAGAGTTGTTCTTAACTGAATTGGTTTTGATTCTAAAACCTCTTTTACATCTATTGTTTGTGCTACATGCATCTTTCTATGCCTTTACTT
>JAGRAS010000459.1 GCA_020434465.1 Bdellovibrionales bacterium
TGAGGATTTATCTTTTGTGGATCGCCACCTAACTTCTTAGTTACATCTCGCATTACAGCAAGATCAACAACAGCTGGTACACCAGTAAAATCTTGGAGAACAACCCTTGCTGGTTTATAGGGTGTTTCTTCTCTGTTTTCTTCCTTAGCTTTCCAATTAGCAAGTTTCTTTACATGATCTTCTGTAAATGCAAAACCATCGCAGTTTCTTAATACTGATTCTAAAAGAATTCTAATTGAATATGGGAGCTTTGATATTTGACCAACCCCAGCATGCTCAAGCGCATTAAGGCTAAAATAGTTAGCTTTACTACCCGAGCCAAAATCAAGATTACGCTTACAATTAAAAAGATCTTTTGTCATATTTTGCCTATTAAAACGCTATTTAAAACATTTGAAGATTTGATTAATACTACTAGACTTATAGCATATTTAAGGGAAAACGTTAGCCCTAAGTTGCATCGACAACCCCAGAAGAAACTTAATAACCTAAGTTCGGTTTTAAAGGCCTACCAAGGCTTACATAAAATAAAACGCCAGCAACAGATAATGAATCTTCCTATTTTTCTTAAGCTAAATTCTTAGATCGGTAGATGTGATAAGTACATGAGTCACTTTGAATTCTAGCAGAAAAATCTTCTACAAATAAATCCTTGAAATCAGGGAAGTATACATTGCCATCATGCTTGCCCTTTACAACTGTCAAAAATAGATTATTACATAAATGTAGCGTTGCCTGATAAATCTCACGCCCTCCAATCACCCAAAGAGTGTCAAAACCTAAATCAATCTTAGATTCCAGAAAATCAACAACAAATTTTTCAGCATCTAGGACTTGTAAATAATTTTCTGCAGAAAAGAGTTTTTTTTCTTGCCTACTGGCAACAATATTAAATCTATTTTTCAAAGGGCGATTTTCTTTTGGTATAGAAAAAAAAGTTTTTCGACCCATTAAAACCCCTTGCCTCTGAGTCAATTCTTTAAACCTTAATAAATCTTCGGGATAATCCCACGCATCAGGAAAACCAAAAGTATCATTTGTAGCTCGACCAATTATACCATCACTAGTCATCGAGGCTATTGAATTAACTGCTCTCATCGATTGATAACTCTAAAGAGATTTCTAAACGAAAACTTTTAATACTAAAGAAGATATTTTAATCAACTGCTAATTTTTCTGAAATTCTATTTAAAAGCGGTTCTTTAATTTGCTCTAACTCAATCTGGCTAAGGATCTCATTTGCAAAGGCGCGGATAAGAATATTTTTAGCTGTAAGTTTATCAATTCCCCTAGACATTAAATAGAATAAACCTTGCTCATCAAGTTGGCCAACAGTAGCTCCATGAGAGCACTTAACATCATCTGCCCAAATTTTAAGCTGGGG
>JAGRAS010000045.1 GCA_020434465.1 Bdellovibrionales bacterium
AAGAAATTACTATTTGACAAAAGATTTTTAAGAAAGAATTTGTTTTCATATTTATAAGCTAACATAAACTAAATTTTATAGGCAGCTTCATGCTAATATCAGATTAGAGTATAAGCAGCTAAATTTACTATGTATTAATAGTTTATTTTTTTACTATTCTTTTTTTAAAAATAATGCACATGATTGTGAAGGGCAGTTGCCAATTACTACAGTTTATTTGGAGGTCTTTATGTCAGCGTTAAAATCAAAATTTGAGAAACTGAACAATCTTGTGATGTCGTTTGGCTGCAAACTCCAAGATCCTTTACTATTTCTTATTAGGCTTTACTGGGGGTACCAGTTTTTCCTAGCAGGAAAAGGAAAATTTGAAAATTTCGAAAGAACTGTTGGCTTTTTTACTAATCTTGGAATTCCAATGCCAGAGTTAAATGTTTATTTAGCAGCAGGTACAGAAATGATTGGTGGCCTACTATTACTTGTAGGGCTTGGTGCTAGAATTGTAAGCTTACCTTTAATCTTTACAATGTTTATTGCCTATATCACCGCTGATTATGAAGCTTTTATAAATGTATTTTCTGATCCAAAAGCATTTACTAAAGCTGCGCCTTTTACATTTATGTTAGCGTCGCTAATTGTTTTAGCGTTTGGCCCAGGAAGATGGTCGCTTGATTCCATAATATGTAAGAAAGCGAAAAAGTAGGGAGTGTTTTTTACTTCGAGAGGCTAACTTATTTGCTTAGTCTGATATATCTTGGAATTTAAGGTGTTTTACAGATTCGCCAGAGTCTCTAAGTTCTTCTAGAGCTTCTACTCCTAAATCGATATGTAAGTTTACGAAATTTTCAGTAACTTTTACATCACTTGCTGCTGTTTTTACGCCTTCAGGATCAAGCGGATTATCAGATACTAATAATAAGGCGCCCCTTGGAATCTCGTTGTGAAACCCAACAATAAAAACTGTTGCGGTTTCCATATCTATTCCGATTGCACGAGAAGATTTTAGGTATTCTTTAAAATTTATATCATGCTCCCAGACGCGTCTATTTGTTGTGTAAATTGTGCCAGTCCAGTAATCAAGTTTATGAGCCATTATCGTAGAAGAGATTGATCTTTGAAGTGCAAAAGAAGGCATGGCCGGAATTTCTGGAGGATAATAATCATTACTTGTTCCTTCACCACGAATAGCAGCAATTGGCAGAATAAAGTCTCCTAATTTTGTTTTCTTTTTTAGACCACCGCATTTACCAAGAAAAAGCACAGCTTCTGGTTGAATAGCAGTTAGCAGATCCATTACAGTCGCAGCCATTGCGCTGCCCATTCCGAAATTTAATATTGTGATGTCATTTGCTGTGCAAGTTTGCATAGGGTTAGATTTACCCTTAATTTCTGCATTAAATTTCTGTGAAAAGTATTTTACGTAGTGGTAGAAGTTTGTAAGTAATATGTACTTGCCAAATTCATCGATTGGGGTGCCAGTATACCTAGGCAGCCAGTCTTTAACGAGGTCTTCTTTATTAATCATTTCAAGAGAATATAGATTCGCTTTAAGGCGGTCAAGCAAGCTTTTTGCATTTAGATCTTTAGTTTTTGCTGCATAATTTTGTAAGTCTTAATTTTGCTAAGAAGTTGAAGAATGATCATTTCACGCTAATTATTCAAAACATATCAATAAAAAAATCATTTGTTTATTATTTGTTATTAGAACAGATTTAAGTTTATTTTTTTAGCAAGATCTGCTAATAATTACGCGCAACAAGTGACGTTCTTTTAAATATGGAGGTACAAATATGCAAGGCTTTGCTAGTCCGAGTCCTAATCCAGTTCAACACCGTTTTTCTAAGGCACAACTTACGCAAGTTCGAGAGGAAGTACTTTCATTACAACACCCTAATGCCCCCGTTGTAGATATACAAATTTTAATCGATCAAAATTATGACTTATATGGTTATCGTGGGGTAGCTGAGCGCGTTCCTGGAGAGCCTCATCTTGTGATTCCTTATGCACCACTTGGCGGAACACGAAATATTAGCTATCCAAATTTAACTGACAATGCAGTGGATGCGGTTGGTTTATGTAGGGGAATGCTACAAAAGGTGATCTCGGCAGGAATTCAACTTTCAGGTGCGAAAACTGCACTTAACCACCCTGGAAATTTAGAAAGAAAACAACGTAGAGAATATTTTGAAGCATACGGAAGGCTGCATGCTGAGTTAAATGTTGAGCGTATTAGAAGTGGTTTAATGCCTACTGTAACAGCCGAAGATTCTGGTGTTGGTTTAGAAGATTTAAAACACGTAGTTCGTGGAGCAAGTAAGGTTGATCTTAAAAAAGTATTAAAGTCTGTAGAGTCAATAATGCATCCTGCAATTGTTACTGCTACCAGGAGATTATTAGAAGCTTGCCCTCAGTGTATTACTGGAATTGAGGGGAAATCAGGCGATCCATCTCCATTTACCGCTTTTGGAGTCTTTGAGGGAGGAAGGCTTCTGCTCAAATTGCATATGGACAAAGACTTAAAAGGTTCAAGAGTTGTGATTAAGGGAATAGCAGGCAATGTTGGTCATAACCTTGCTGTTCATTTTGCAAAAGCTGGAGCTGAAGTTTTCGGCTCTGATATTATTTTTGGACTTTCAAGTAGTGAGTTAGATGAAAGAAAATCTGCACGTAGAGATCAAGTTTTAAAAATAATGGAAAATTATAAGATTAATTTAATTGAAGATCCTGCAAAAAGTCATGAGGTTGATGGCTTGGACATTTATGCTCCTTGTGCACTAAGTGGCGATATAAATGGGGAAGTTGCTATTGCTTTGCCAGATGGCTGTGTTGTTGCAGGAGCTGCTAATATACCAATTCAAAACGAAAGTGATAAGATAGAAGCGGAGCTTGGAAGAAGATCTATTTACTATGCACCGCACTTTTTAATTAATTCAGGTGGCGTAATAAATGTTTTTCAAGAGCTTGTGCCAGAACCTTATAACGCAAAAGCCTCATTAAGATTAGTTAGGCAGCGAGTGATTGACGGTCTTTTGGCTAATTATAGGGAGTGGCATGAGTCTGGTAGGGCAAAACTTCCGACTGATATAGCAACTGAACAGGCAGTGGCAGAAATGAAAAAAGTGGCGATACCGTTGAAAGGCTAGGTAAATAGTTGAAATCTCTAAGTACATTATTTTAGATTTATATCTACATTCGTATTTTTTAAGCCATAACCATTTATAAGCGCCTTCACTTTTAGGCATAGCTAACACAGATTTCTTGAAAATAAGAGAGTATGTTTGCTAATGTCTTAAAACAAAGAACAAGTTATGAATTATAGGAAATTATGAGTGTTATAAAACCAGATGTTGTTAGTGTCCCAAGAACTGATACAGGTAGTACTAGAGACCTAAAAAAAACTACTGCTCCACTTACATTAAAAGGAAAATTTGTTGGTGCTACAAAAGCTGCAAAAGGTGAAATTTTTATCTTAAGAGATGAGCCAATATATGTATCTCACTCTGACCCCGGTGCTGATCAGGATTATGAACAGTATCGAACGGAACAACTTAAAAGAGTGCATGAAGCCTCTATCGCAATAAAAGCCAAGTTAGAAGAATTGTGTGATAACGCAGGAAGTAGGATAGGAACTTCTACAAAACAGATTCTTGATACTTCAATTCATCAAGCTGAAGATCTACCGCGATTAGTAGAAAATCTATTTGATAGAAAAGAGAAAAGTATGTTCGATCCAGATAATGGGAGATTAGCAAAGGGCGAACCTTTATTTTGGGAAACACAGGGCTGGTTTAAAGAAACTGGCTCATCAATATGCAGTGCTGAATTTGCTGTTCAAACTGTTTTTAACGCATACATAGAGAAAATAAAAATTAGCATCAATATCCTGGCAGAAATGACTAATGGTCTTGGAGGAGAAGATTCTGCTAGACTTGATGGAATTGATAAAACCGCTGATTTAGAAGATTTAAAACAAGAATTTTTAAAACACCTAACAGGCGCAGTCAGACCATCATTAGCTGAAATGATACCCAAAGGTGTTCCTGTGATATTGGTTGCAAAAGATATTCCGCCATCTTTCTTTGCTCAACTAAGCCCTGAAGTAATTTTAGAGGGAGTCGTTCTAGAAAAAAGAGCTGCTCATACAAAAATAGTTTGTAAGGAATTACAGAAACCTTTAGTTGATAATGTTCAGGGGCTATTGGATAGCCTTGTAGGCTGTAGTGGACAAACTGGATTATTGTTTGGTACCAGTACTGATGGGAGCTTTGTAGTTAATCCAACATCAGAACAGCTTAAAGAAATTATTCAAAGTCGCCAAAAAGTTTCGCCTAAGCTTCATGCTACAATTACTGCTGATGGCCAAAAGGTTATTATTAGAGGTGCAGCTTCTGGCATGGAAGGAATTGAAGAAGCTGTTGTTTCTGGAACTCATGGAATCGGTTTGTTAAGAACAGAATTTTTAATCACAAGGCCTAATTCAAAAGGTGGGATTGAGTTGTTGGAAGAAGATGCTCAATTTGAGATACTTTCACGTGCTTTATCTAATTCCACAAATTTTCCTACTACAATAAGAACATTTGACTTTGGCGCAGATAAGACAATTCCAGAAGTTGCTTATGAAAAATATGGAGTTTTAAGAAATTCAGATAATCCTTTGATGGATACTCGTGGTCTTAGGCTAGCTCTAAAAATGGAAAATGAATTTAGAACTCACATTAGAGCTATTATTCGTGCAGTTGACTTACATGGGGAAGGTCGAATTGTATTTCCAATGGTACCAAATAAACACACCTTGCTTGTTGCAAAAAAGATCGTTGAAGAAGAAATTATGCATTTAAATAGAGAAGGTAAGCTAAAACATGGAGAGAAAGGACATTTCCTTCAAATTGGTGCCATGATTGAAGATCCAACAGCAGCTTTTGATGTTAGGGCGATGGCACCAAATGTTGATTTTTTTATGGTAGGAACTAGGGACTTTGTTCAATATACATTAAATTATGATGAACAGGGTTCGCATGCAGATGATATTCTTAAGGCAATGAATCCTCTTGTTTTGAGGATTGCTAACTTTATTGTCCGTGAAGCTGAAGAAGGTTTCTCAAGAGATGATAGAGATTTAAAAATTGGTTTTTGTGGTATTAAAGTAGAACGCCCAAGATCCTTGATTTTTTTGGTAGGAATTGGAGTAAGAGATATTGTAATTTCACCAAAAGCTGTTGAAGTATTAAATGGTCTACTTGAAAAGATTGATACAAAACGCTGTGGCGAAGTTGCGAAGGCAGCTATGAGAGCAGATAACGCTGATGATGCACAAGCTTTAGTTGATGCTTATCTTGAAGAAATTGGTTATGATGGGCCTTTAGATTAAAGAAAACTTTTTAACTGATCAATAAATTGCTGAAATGGCGGTAAAGTTCCTTCAAGATATAAAATCCCCAATTGCGCGCAGCCGATAAAAAAGCCGAGCACTCCGCCTACAATTTCTACGAAGCGAAGTTCTTTACGCATAATACTTAGAATTAAAGATTCTAATTTATCACTAGAAAAATTCTTAACCTTTTCTTCTACAATTTCGTGAATATCAAAGCGTTTTTCTACTTCATCTCCCATTTCTACAACTGCTTGATCAATCATTTGTTCCATTTCAGTTAAGAATAGTGCCTTTAGAGACTGAACTAATATTGGATTTAACACCATTGAAATCATGGGTATGATATTAGGAAGTTTGTTAGAGATAAGCTCTTCAAATTTTAGCTCAAGTAATTTTCTTGCTTTATCAGACTTTGCTGCTTCAGTTAGAATTCTTTGTACATCAGAAGCTGAAAAAAGCTCTTCTGAAACTACTTCACCTAGTTTTTTTGCTAAAGCTGCTTGCCGCTTTGGAAAAACGCCTTGTAATTTTAAAACTAATAAATTAATTTTTTTTCTTGGATGAAAAAGCATGCGAACTGCAAGATAGTTGGTTAACCAACCAATAAGTGCTGCAACGAATGGAAGAAGATAAATCATTTTAATTCTAAACCTTTGCTATTATTTGCCATGCCTATTAAACTCTGTCCAGTAACATTATGTTTAAAACCTAAACCTTATGAAGGCAAGTTTACAAGATTTAGAACTGTATTATCAGCAGCATGAAGAGCGCATGATTGATGAGCTTAAGGCTGCGCTTAGATTTCAAAGTCTAAGTTCTGATGAGCGCTTTCATGGGCAGGTAGAAGCTTGTGGTCAATGGTATATTGAACACTTAGAGAGCTTAGGATTTACCGCTCAGTTTTTAAAAACTGACTCGCTTCCCTTAGTTTATGCTGAGCGTCCGGGGGTTAATCAAAACTTACCAACGATTTTATTATATGGGCATATTGATGTGCAACCGACTGGCGAAGTTAGCGAGTGGACAACGCCTCCGTTTGAACCGCATCTTAGAAATGGAAGGCTTTACGCTAGGGGTGCGCGCGATAATAAGGGGCAAACTTTTTTTTGGCTTAAAGCTTTTGAAGCTCTATCAAGCATGGGGCTATTGCAGAACCCAGTTAAGGTTTTACTAGACACGGAAGAAGAATCTTTAAGTCCAGGCTTGGTAGGTAATATCTATCATTACGCTGATCGTTTAAAAGCTGATTTGATTGTTGCAAGTGAAACACCTGGTTGTAGCACAGGAGATCCAGCAATTATTGTTGGTTTAAGAGGAGCAGTTTATTTACAAATTAGAGTAAGATCGGCTGAGAAAGAGGTTCACTCAGGAAATCATGGCGGAATAGTTAGAAATCCCATTCTTGAACTATCTAAGGTTCTTGGTTCCTTAGTAGATGATAAAAATAGAATTAATATTCCGGGGTTTTATAAAGAAGTATTAGAGCCAAGTGATATAGAAAGAAAATTAGCGCGAAATTTAAATTTTTATGAACAATCATATAGCGAAGATTTTGGTATAAACGAAATTCTTAGTGAAAGTGGATATACGCCAATTGAGCAAGTTGGTTTTAGACCGTTTTTGGACATTAGCGGAATTGAAGGTGGTTCACGAGGCAAGCAAATAAAAACTTCAATTCCACCTTATGCAGATGCATCAATTTGTATTCGCTTAGTGCCAGATCAAAATCCGCAAAAAATAATGCAAAGAGTTGTTGCGCATATTAAAAACCAACTGCCGAAATCTTTGAAATTAGAAGTTTTACAGCATCGGGCACTTGCTCCAGCTTTTAGGGCTGATTTGAAATCTAACTATTATGAACTGGCAAATAAGGCATTAGAGGGAATGATTAAAGAGCAAGTATCGTATCTTTGGAGTGGGGCATCATTACCTGTGATACCTTTACTTGTGGAAGTTAGCCGAGCGACACCATTATTGATTGGTTTTGGCTTGATTGAAGATAATGAGCATGGGGTAGATGAGTCATACTCACTTGATCAATTTAAGAAAGGTTTTCTTTTCGCTACTAGATTTATTCAGTCATTATCTGAGGAGAATAATTAATTTTAGATATCAATTTGTATTGTAACTGGACCGTCATTTACGAGCTCGACTTGCATATAAGCGCCAAATTGACCAGTTTCAACTTTATTAGCACCTAATTCTTTTAGTTCAGAAACGAACAAGTTAAAT
Organism: Bdellovibrionales bacterium; assembly: GCA_020434465.1. The sequence goes on from JAGRAS010000045.1 coordinate 7,601, forward strand.
AGTTCACTAGCTTTTTCTGGTTCCATTGATTCTGAAAATCCTGGCCTATTTCCTTTTCGAGTATCCGCATACAAAGTAAATTGCGATACACAAAGAATCTCCCCATTGATATCTAAAAGAGAATAATTAAATTTCCCAGAGTCGTCTGAGAAAATTCTCATATTAAGAATTTTTTGGGCAGCCTTAGATAATTTGTCATTAGTATCTTCTTTTCCAAAGCCAACGAGTAATAGTAATCCTTGGCCACAGGAGCCAACCGTTTTATTGTTAACCTTTACTGAAGCTGAGTTGACACGTTGAATTACAATTTTCATCTGATTTCTCTAATAGCGGGTCTGAGATAAATCCTATTTCCCCAAAGAGCTTATATCAGAACCGGTAAAACCATACTTCGTTTCTCTCGAGGACTATATTTGTTTTCCCTCCGGGGGACTTACGGACATTTTCAATGTCCTTCAGTATATGCCTCCAGTATATGCCTCACTTATTGATTTTACCACTGGCAAATTAATAAGAAATCTAATTGTAAACTAGCCCTAAACTATCTAAGACTATGAGTAAGATTAGGATTAAGAAAGCTAGCAGTTGTTAATTTTTATTTCTTTTAAGCTTCGTTTACAAAAGCTCTAAGAGTATACTCAATTTTTTCTTCTGTTAATGGTCTACAGATTGTATATGAACTAAGATCTTTAACATCATCAAATTCACCAACTATCAATGTGGTTTCTGGAGTAGAAGAATTTGTGTTAGAAAGATATTGTGGCTCTGTTATGAGTTTGCTTGTTCCATCATATGATTTAATATCCCTTAGAATCAATGTTGGAACTCCTCGTTGTTCTAAGATTGCTGCAAACAAATAAGTGATAGCTGCTTCCTGAAAACAAATATTTACTGGCGAAAAGTCTTTAGAATTTGCTGGTGACATAAATTTTGTTAATCCCTATTGTTCCTCTTGGTTCCCCTTAACTCTTAGTATTTGATGTATCATTGGTAGTGAAAGTTTTGTAAATTTTCCCTTTTATTTTCAGCAAGTTAGCATTAGCTATTTTATTACAGCCCCCGTATTAGTTTTATATTTAATTTCAGTCTAGAATGCAGCTGCCAATTTTAAGCTGGGCTTTATTGAAATGTTAAAAGAGAACTGGAGAGTTATATCACGGGCTGAGAGATTAGGTGATTTTATCATCATCATTTTATCTTTTTTTATTGCCTATTATGGTCGTGACTCACTTCTTTACTGGAATCAACACTTCAAATGGAACTTGCCATTTTCAGGCGATGAACTTGCACCACTTAAAGACTATTTTATTGTCTTAGCGGTTGGAGTTTTTACCTACGCAATGTCTCTACAGTTAATGGGTGCCTATAGTAGTATGCGGCTTAGCTCGCCTTTTAGGTTGTTGCGAATTGGAATTTTAAGTTCCTTAATTACTTTTTTTGCTTTGGCATCAGTTTTGTATCTTTTAAAAGTAGACCTAAGCCGAAGTTTTATCGTTTTATTTTGTGTTATCGTTGGACTTTCGCTAACAGCCGAAAGATTTTTAGTATTAGAGTTTTTAAGATATTTCCGCCGTAGGGGTTGGAATTTTAGAAATATAATTGTTTGTGGAATTGGAGATCAAGCAGTGAAAATTGCTGCTTTAATTCAGGATCGACCAGAATTAGGAGTTAGAATTCGTGGATTTGCAGAC
>JAGRAS010000460.1 GCA_020434465.1 Bdellovibrionales bacterium
GCTCGCTTTCTTTGCAAAGCAATTCCTTTATTTGATTATCAAGGTATAAGCTTTCAACTAGCAAAGTTCTTCCATGGTATCCAGAGTAATCACAGGCTGCGCATCCCGTAGATTTATAGATTGTTGTTCTAAGTTTATTTGTATTAACAAGATCGATAACTTTACATCTTGAGCAGAGTTTTGGAATTAGTCTTTGAGAGATTATAATTTTGGCAGCTTGTCGAATTGTAAAATTATCTAGCCCTAATCTATTTAATCTTAAAAAAACTTCGAACACATCTTTTGCATGAACAGTAGTTAACAAGAGATGGCCTGTTGTTGCACAGTCAAAAGCAGTTTTTGCACTGTCTTCATCTCTGATTTCTCCTAATAATATTACATCTGGATCCTGCCTAAGAACTGTTCGTAAACAAGTCGGATAATCTAAGCCTTTTTTTGGATCAATTGAAGTTTGTGAAATGTGGTTGCTGATGTGTTCGACTGGATCTTCAATGCTTACTAAACTTAGGCCTGTGTTAACTAACTCATGCATTATTGCATAGAGGCTTGAGCTTTTTCCGCTTCCAGTAGGCCCAGATAAAATTATTGCTCCAGCTTGGTTTTTAAGTACTTTTTGCAAATTTTGGCTAAGTGCTGTCGGAAGCCCTAACTCATTGAAACTAATTGTTTTTTGAGGGGCGATTAGTCTGATTACGGCTTTTTCACCGTGAATTGTTGGCATGATGCTAACTCTTGCATCTACTTCTTTGCTGGGTGTTGGGATGGTAAATCTACCTTCTTGAGGTTTGTGTTTATTGCTTGTCTCTAAATTTGAGAGGACTTTTATTCTGGTTATTATCTGTGCCAATATTTGTAGATCTGCAAAGGCTTCTTCATGATCTAAAAGCTTTCCATCAATTCTTAATTTTACAAATGCGCCTTGCCTAAGTGGAATCAAATGTATATCAGAAGCTTCTTTTGCAACTGCGTAATCAATAAGCTGAGTTAAAAAACTTAGTGCATTGTTTGCATGTGATCTGAAGTCTATTTTTGGGGATTCTGCTGGAAGTGTTGCTTGTATGTTTTCGCTAAGTTTAATTAGTGATTTGTCATCTCCTTTGTATGTTTTAAAAATTGCAGATAAAATTAATTCTTCTTTGGTAGTGATTATTTTTACTCTTTTGCCTGTGATGAATCTTATAGTTGAGATTAAATCAGCAGATTCGTTTGCTGCTGCGATTGAGATATAAGTTTCTTTTTCTAATTCAAGTAGCCCAAGTGGTAGAATTTTGTATTCCATGGCTTTCTCGTATGGAATAAGCTCCCGGGCTTCTTGGCTTGAGCAGAATACTAGATCTTCAACTCTAAGACCTTG
>JAGRAS010000461.1 GCA_020434465.1 Bdellovibrionales bacterium
TGAACAAAACGATCTCCCATCGCGTTGGCAAGTTGATAAGAATTTTACAATTTGTGAGCTAGGATTTGGTACCGGCCTTAACTTCCTTTTGGCTGTGGATAAGTGGAATAAACATACTAAAAACTCTTGGTTAAATTTTATCTCAATTGAAAATGAGCCTCTCTCTAAATCTGATTTAAATAAAAGTCTTTCTCGTTGGGATTCTCTAAGTAAATTTAAAGAACAGCTTTTGAATAAATATCCTCTGCTTGTACCTGGGTTTCATCGCTTACTTTTTCCAGAGTTCAGAACTGCACTGACTCTTTGCCTGGGAGATGCCAAGGAAGAGCTGCAACAGATAGAAGCGCAAGTTGATGCCTGGTTTTTAGACGGCTTTAGCCCTGCAAAAAACCCTGAGATTTGGGAAGAAAATATTTATAACCAAATGGCAAGACTATCAACAACAAATACAAGTTTTGCTACTTTTACATCTGCTGGCCATGTTAGACGAAACTTAATGGCTGTTGGCTTTAATGTAAGCAAAGTTAAAGGCTATGGAGGAAAACGAGAATGCTTAAAGGGAAAATTTTGTCAGCAAAGTTCAAATCGAAATACTAAACATCGAAATTCTAAACCATGGCTTGCTTTTACTAATATAAAAAAATCACATCCTGAAAGTATTGCAGTAATTGGTAGTGGAATCGCTGGGACCTCATCCGCAAGAGCACTAGCTACAAGAGGTTTTAATGTAACTTTATTTGAAACTGAAAAGACTATTGCAAGTGGAGCCTCTGGAAATCCGCTTGCTATTTTACAACCATATCCAATGGCAGCCAGAAATCAGCTTGGAATTTTTTTGGAAAAAGGATTTTTATTTGCAAAACAACTTTTAGGGGAAGATGAAAACTTACAAAAAAATATAAGTAGGCATAAATTTGGTGCGCTTCAACTTATAACTTCAGATAGACTTAAACGTGTCTCTGAAGAGTTTTCAAATCTTAATGTAATACCGGAATTAACGAGCATAGTCACAGCAGAAGACGCCTCAAAGATATCAGAAACAAAAATTAATTCAGCGGCTTTTTTTCATCCCTTAGCAGAGGCAGTGAATCCTCAAGAACTCTGTGCGGCTAATATCACAAAAAATGTAAGCATCTGCTACAACACTGAAGTAAAATGTATGAAACGAGAGGAAAACTCGTGGGAATTAAGCCTTGGTAATGGAGACAAGAAATATTTTCATACAGTAATAATCTGTAACTCATATTTAGCTTATAAATTTTTACAACTTGAAAACTTCAAACTAAATCAAATTAAAGGCGAATTAGCATTT
>JAGRAS010000462.1 GCA_020434465.1 Bdellovibrionales bacterium
TTCTATTAAAAGAGTTGCTAACAGCAGAACAGCTATTGGCTCTGCATGCTGCTACGGAGTATTGGCGCGCTATTTATGTTAGAGAGCAAAAGGGAATTGTACAAATTGCTGTCTTACTAGGAGAAGCTCATCTACATTCACCAACTGGAGTTGATCAGGGTTTGAGAGTCGTTCAACTTTTTGAAAACTGCCTACACGAAGGTGTAAATCTAGATAACTTGCCGCAAGCTCAATTTTACAAACGAAAATTTGATAATCTCTATCGAAACCTTCAGAACGCAATTTTTGGTCCAATATATGGATGGACTCAAGCTAGCTTGATATATTTTGTTCCTCTAGCCCATGCTATTGCGGACCTCAAGGTACAGAAGAAAACAAGTTTTTTGTATTTTGGTAAACGGTTTGAGCTAGTAGATCTTTCACGGCTAATGCGTAGAAACAATATGGGCGATACTGCTAAGTTAATTGAAGCATCTGAGTCACTAGCTAAGTATTCTATCAGGTCGGTAGATTGTTTAGAAACAGGATATGCCATCTCGGATTTAGATCTAAAGCTTTTAAGAAAGATAGTAGTTTTTTCGACGATAGCATCTTTTATTACTCCCTTGCTTCGCGGTGCTCCATCAATTACAAGGTGGCTTTCGAAAGTATTGCCAATTCCTTATGCAGCGCTAAGTTTTACAGAGACCAATATTGAACCTCGTGATCACTGCATGCACAGCGCAATAGAGCGACGGGCAGAAAAACTACAGGGTCAACCAGAGTTAGTGATCTTCGGTGCAGTGCACTTGTACAATGTTGGTAAACTTTTAGAATCCAGCGGTTGGACGAAAATAATGGATGAGAAGCCTACACTGAATCTCCGTAAAAGGAAGCTTAAAGGCAAAACAAAGCCAGAGTAGATCTAGGCATATTAGCCACAAGTTCTAGTCTGCAAGTATTGTTTACAAAGTATTAGCAACCAGGGAGGGGATTTCGTTATTTCTAAAGTCTCTGCACATGTCTATATAAGAAGCGAGATGTTTCTCTCTAAATTCTTGCGGGTCCCATGGCTTATTACTCAATAATTTAAAATGTTTCTCTGGAATTAGATAGGCATTACATTCAACTTTCTGATTGTTAAGATCTACAAGAAGATTTTTTTTCTCGTAAAAATCGGCTTCAAATAAATCAATAATTTTTTCTTGCTCTTGATTTAGGTGTATTAAATAACCTTCGATTTCATATGATGTATTTTGAATTAATCCTGGATAGTTTTTGCTATTCAACAAAAATGCAGCATAT
>JAGRAS010000463.1 GCA_020434465.1 Bdellovibrionales bacterium
AACAATCGATATTGCTAAAGAAAACAGAGGGATTGGTGGAGCTAAAATCTTACTTGCAGGAATGCTTGCAGACATGAAAAAGCAAGGCGCTCTGCAAATTACTGCTATGATCTCACCAGAAAATAGAGCGTCGATGACTCTATTTCGTAGTTTTAACTTTATACCTAGCAAAATAGAGCCTGATTATTTTGAAAAGGGTAAAAACTATATCAAGTTTGTAAAGCAATTTGAATAATTTAAAAAACTCCTATAAATACAGGCTAAAAGCGACTGAGCTAGATCATACACCACCTTTGTTAAATAGATTACTAATCGATAAATAAATTTTAACGGAGGACTATATTATGAGTACAACATCAAGTGCTGAAAAAATTAAAAATGGTTATGATTCTGAATTTCTTGATAAAGCAGATCAAGTAAAACAGGACGTTAAACAATTAGGAAGGCTAGCTTATGACAGAGCTTCTGAAAAAGCTTCTGAACTTAAAGAAGCTGGAAAAGAAAAAATAAGCGACATTAAAACTATTGGGGAAGATAAGATGTCTGAAGTTGAAGATTACATTTTAAATAACCCTCTAAAAGCTATGGCTTACGCTGTAGGCGCTGGGCTGCTTATTGGAAAACTATTTTCTAAAAGTACAAATCGTAAAAACTAAACATTACTATACCCAGGGTTGAAACTTCTGTTTCAGCCCTGGCAATTTTAAAAGCTTTTGTTCAAGGTTTAAGCTATGGCCAAAAAAAATACATCGATATCAGAAAACCTAGCAGATTTAAAAGATGACTTGTCAGAGGTAGCAGCAAATGCAGAAAAACTTGCGATGCATGAAATTCATTCATTTCAAAATAAAGCTGAAGAAAAGTTTAGAAAAACTCTATTAGCATTTTTATACAATTTTCTACCTATCGTTTTTATACCTTTATTAGTAATTTCAAGTGTTCTGCTATTTCTTACTACTGTTTCTTTAGCTACATATAAAATAGCAATTGAATTTCAATTCTCGCCAATTACAGGCTTACTTATTGTTCATTCCGCATTATTGTTTGTGTGTCTTTTAACAGGTCTCACTGGGTACATAAAATTAAGAAGCAAAATAAAAACTCAGGTAAGTAAAGATAAGATCTCAGACAAGACTCAAGAATCGTATTCTAAACTAGTAGAAAATAATGAA
>JAGRAS010000464.1 GCA_020434465.1 Bdellovibrionales bacterium
AAGATAAATATAACTGGCAAGTAATAGCAAATCAATATTTAGATGAGTTCTATAAGCTATTAGCTTAAATTGCCTAATATGCTATTATGCTACCCGTGGTTTGATTTTTTTTTGTTAATATTATGATTGATATCTCAGTAACTGTTCCGTTGTACAATGAAGAAGAAAATGTTGTTCATCTTTATCAAGAACTTAGCTCTGTTATGAAGGCTATGCAGTGTGAATATGAACTAATTTTTGTTGATGATGGATCTAAAGATAAAACAGTTCAAAACTTGGCTAGGATTTCAAGAAATGATTCAAATGTTAGAATAGTCGAATTTAGAAGAAACTTTGGTCAAACTGCAGCTATGGCTGCTGGGCTTGAACATGCCCAAGGATCTATCGTCATAACTATGGATGGGGATTTGCAAAACGATCCAAGTGAAATTCCACAAATGGTTGCAAAATTAAAAGAAGGATATGACCTTGTTGCAGGTTGGAGAAAAAATAGACAAGATAAATTAATTTCTCGAAAACTACCAAGCAGAATTGCTAATAAAATAATTTCGAAACTGACAAGAGTAAAGCTTCATGATTATGGATGTAGCCTAAAAGTAATGACAAAAGAAGTTGCTAAAGGAATTAAACTTTATGGTGAAATGCACAGATTTATTCCTGCATTAGCTGCAGAAATGGGAGCAAAAATTGCTGAAGTGCCTGTTAATCATAGGGCAAGACAATTTGGAACATCTAAATATGGAATTTCTAGAACCTTAAGGGTGATTCTTGATTTAATTACTGTTAAGTTTTTCTTAGGCTACTCAAAAAGACCAATTCATCTATTTGGAACAATTGGTCTTTTGTCAGGAATTTTTGGTTCAGCCACCTTAGCATTAATTACAGCTCAAAAAGTATTTTGGAATGTGCCAATGGGCAACAGACCATTACTAGCTTTAGGTGTTATGTTAGTATTAATTGGAATTCAATTTTTAGTATTTGGATTATTAGCAGAAGTTTTAGCTAGAACTTATTATGAATCTCAAAATAAAAGAATATATTCTGTAAGAAGATATATTGAGCCAGGTAGAAAAAATAACCTTTATGAAGGAGATATTTCTTGGAACAAGCAGTCGAGCAATTCATAGAAAAAAACCTCGATAGTAGTAAAAAAGTCCGAGTCTTATTAGATA
>JAGRAS010000465.1 GCA_020434465.1 Bdellovibrionales bacterium
ATTTGGGTCCTCAAAATTATCAGGGCTGATATTTATTACTCCAGAGTAAAGGACAGCTATTATGTCAGCAATTGATAGACAGGAGGCTATATGCGATCCGCCTCCTTTACTTGTCATGTTTAGGACGTCTAACCTAATTTGTTTTGCAAGCTCAGTACTCTTTTGCATTGCAAAAAACTAGCATAAATTATAGCGTTCTTAAAGATCGACAATTTATCTCCCAAATGTTAAAAAGCACATATGAGTGAAAAAAAAGCAATTCCAGATGGAGGTTTTAGGACAGAAATTGAGGCTTCAATCTTGCCTAGGATTGATAAGTGTTTTACTGAAAACCCTGCCTCGGCTGCACAAAAGCTTGATCATTTTCCCAAATATATACGTCGCCAAAGAGTAACCCGTTATTTGGCTTTATATGAGTTATTTAAGCTAGCTCTGCCTATTAAAGGCTCAATTGTTGAGTGTGGGGTTAATGAAGGTTTTGGTTTAATGTCATGGGCAAATTTTTCTGCTGTGCTCGAGCCTAATAATTTAACTAGACGAATTTATGGATTTGATACTTTTGATGGCTTTGTTGCTGTATCAAATAAAGATTCTGCAAAATCTTATGATCCAAAAGAAGGTGACTTACGAGCAGATTCTTATCAAGAACTTAAAGAGATAGTTGAAATTTACGATGATAATCGTTTTTTAGGTCATGTTGATAAAGTACATTTAATTAAGGGAGATATTTGCCAAACTGCTCTTAAGTTTATTGAAGAGAAGCCTCATACAGTGGTTAGCCTGTTATTTATGGATTTAGATATTTATGAACCAACAAGGCTAGCTTTGGAAACTTTTGTTCCAAGAATGCCAAAAGGGGCAGTCCTTGCTTTTGATGAGTTAGATAATCCTATTTGGCCAGGTGAAACCTTAGCTGCATTAGAAACCCTAGGCTTAAATAACTTAAAACTAGAACGCTTTGATTTTGATCCTTATATTGCTTTTGCTCGAATTGGTGAGTAGCTATTTTTTTTCTAAGAGTAAAAAGCTCGAATGCAACTTCCAATATACTCCACGTCCTCGTCACTGAGTGTTGTATTCATTGGTAGTAACAATGCTTTCTTAAAAAATTCCTCAGTTCTAGGAAGCTTGCAGTTAAAGCCTAGTTCTTCA
>JAGRAS010000466.1 GCA_020434465.1 Bdellovibrionales bacterium
TATAGTTTTAGTAAAAAAAGTTTTTTTTAGGCTTCTGGGGGTCTTGTTAAAAGACGTTTTTCATCAACAAAAAAGCTTTAACGCAGCAACGATTGATTTAATTGCTGATCTTCTACCCACTCAGAGTAAAAAAACATTGAAAATTAAATAGTTATTTATACGCTTGTTTAATTTCTGAAGAAAAATGTAAAAAATGCAGTGAATATTACCTGGCTGACATAGTCTAAGGTATGTTAGTATTTTAAAATCCTAAGTATTCTGGTAAATTAGTAGTTTTTTGCAATTAAATTTTTTTTGGATCGGCTTTTGCTGATTAGGTTTTTGACGGTAGGAGTAGGTTATATGAGATTGTTTTTTATTGCAGCGGTTCTTTCCCTTATTCTTCCTCCATTCGCTGGGTTCTCCCGTGCATTTTCCCAAACACTCTCTTCTACTCCTCCTATTTCACATGCCTCAACTCCCTTAGTTCATAATGATTTTGACGGCGATGGAATTAGCGATATCGTGCTTTATATAAATCAAAATGATGGTTCCCCTAATGAGTATGTTTACTCTTTTGACTATTCGAGCAAAAAAAATTCCTTGCTTTCAAATATTGAGTTTGGTTCAAGTGGAGATATTTTAGCTCCGGGAAGGTATGATGGGTCTAAAAGCGATCTAGCAGTAGTTAAAAAAGGTGTTGATGCATTAACTTGGGTTATCCGAAGTACAGAAAAAGATAAGATAATAGAAGAAGTAGATTTTGGAAAACCGGGAGATATTGTTGTTTCAGGGTGTGATTTTGATGGTGATGCTTTAACAGATCTAGCAGTAATTAGTGATGGAGTTTTAAAACTCAGAAGATCTTCAAATAATAATACAGTTCAAATCCCGATGAATTTAGCTAAAGAAGCTGTTATTAAAGACGCTTCTTGCGCAGATATTGATGCAGATAATAAGGCTGATTTTTT
>JAGRAS010000467.1 GCA_020434465.1 Bdellovibrionales bacterium
TTCTTACTAAGCCTTCTCTTACCATCTTCTGTTAACTCATTTTCTACTGCTCTTTTTTCAAGCTCTTCAGCCTCATGTCTCATACCTAATGCGTGTTTTCTATCAAGAAACGAAGCTAAACTTTTCTCAACAGTATATTTAAGATCATCTTCACTACGATATTTAAGTAAATTTAGCACCGTTGAAGGACTTGCAAAGTAAGCAGATCTTAATGGTTCAGGGGGTTTTTTAGCTACTTCAAAAATAACTCTTGCGTCAGAAAAAGTACTAGGAGCGACAAGACAGATTCCAACCGTATCCTTACCTCTTCTTCCAGCCCTACCGGACATTTGTTGAAACTCAGAGCTTGTTAATACTCTAAATCCTTCAGCTCCACGTTTACTGTGGGCTGTAATAATTGCTGTTCTTGCAGGAAAGTCTACACCTGCAGCAACCGTTCCTGTCGCAACAAGCATTCGCAAACAGCTTTGAGACATTAATTCTTCAAGTAAAAGTCTCCAGACTAGAAGCTGCCCGGCGTGATGCGCTCCCACTCCTGTGTTTATTAAGGGTTGGAAATGCGGGTGATCATAAATTACATTTTTATCCAAAGAATACTTAAAAATAGTTTCTTCAATTTTTCTCTCCAATACTTTTTTTTCATATGTTGGCAAATACGCTGACTTATTGTGTGCTAAACGTTCAATATCAGAATCGCAAGATTTTCTTGATGTTCTAAATAAAATACAGGGTAAAAGATCATCATACTCTAATTCTTGCAATATGAGTGCAGCAGGAAACTCTCTAAACATCAATTATCTCCTACCTTTTTTTCTATGAGAATTGCGTGAAGACTTTCTACCTTTATT
>JAGRAS010000468.1 GCA_020434465.1 Bdellovibrionales bacterium
CTTCATTAATTCAGATAATGCAAGCCCGCTTGAAGATCCACCTTCCCGTGCAATGTCTGCTAAAATTTCTGTGCCTTCTGTGCTTTTAGCCAATATCGCAGTAGCAATTTTTGATTCAACCCCTTCACTATAAGCACCCGATCGAAATGCAATTTCTTGAAGCCCGTTAACAAGATCTGAATTTTCCATGATTTTTTGTGCACTTTTTGCTACCATAAATATTCCTCTAAATTCTAGCCTTTATCACTAAAATTGAATCTTATCGGTTCAGATCTAAGCTCTTTGGGTAAATAGAAGCTTATCTCATGATTCGCTAAACGATAAAACCTAATGTCGCTAGACATACACTACCGCTCGACTTGGACTGCGTCCAAGATCTCGCTGGCCAGGCAATCATTTGATGATACAAGGTTTTATTTCTTAATCAAGTTTCGAGCGATATGGTGATTAGCACTATAAAAAAGGGCTAAATAGCTGATAAAACCTACTTTATCTCTCATCTCTGGGAGATATCCACCTCTGCCGTAGGCAAATCAATAACTTCTTAAATTAGACTCATTTAGGTTTTTTTTGGAATCTTTAATAAATAAAGTTTACCATTACCATTTTTACCAAAAAAATTACTTTCAAGTAATATTTTAG
>JAGRAS010000469.1 GCA_020434465.1 Bdellovibrionales bacterium
AATCTTTTCTGGTCTTTCAATGTACGCTTCCCTCTGCCTTCTGCTAGGTTTAAGGCTATTGAGTAAGCTGCTCTTTCTAGCTGATCTTTTATGTGGCTTCTAAAAGAAAGTTTTTTACAGGCACGATAGAATTTTACTGCTAAATCAAAGGTTCTAAAGTTTTCATCCTTCGCAGCTTAGCCGCACCAGTCAGAGGCTTTCCGCTCTCAGCAACTGAAATCTGGTGAACCGGCAACAGATGAACTGATACAGCTTGTGGAAGAACTTACCAGATTGCAGTAAAATTCTACCGCCTTGTAAAAACTCTTAAACTTAAAAGACACTTAAAAGATCAGCTAGAAAGAGCAGCCTCAAGCGTAGCCTTAAATCTAGCAGAAGGAAGTGGAAGATTTACCAGGAAAGACCAAAAAAGATTCTACCACATTGCATTTGCCAGTCTTCGTGAATGTCAGGCAGTGCTTGATTTAGCAGACAAAACGGAGAAAGAAATGATTGAACTTGCAGATAGTCTGGCGGCTCATATTTATTGTCTTATTAAAAGCTGACTCGGTTAGCTACAGCTTGAAAAGCTGAAGTTGGGGCTGAGAGCCTTGAAAGCTTATGATTGAGGCTGA
>JAGRAS010000046.1 GCA_020434465.1 Bdellovibrionales bacterium
AAATTACAAAAAAACTTCTTGAGTCAGCTGTTGCTAACGCTTCTGAGCACAAAGGTGCTGATGTAGATAATTTATGGGTAACCGGTGGTCGAGTTGATATGGGAAAAACCTTAATGCGCTATATGCCTAGAGCACAAGGTAGAGCCACACCAATTCGCAAAAGATCATCGCATATAACAATTGAACTAGGTGAAAGATAAATAAGGAATTTGTATGGGTCAGAAAAGTCATCCAAAAGGATTAAGAATCGGCATAATTGAAGGCTGGCAGTCTCGCTGGTATGCGAAGAAAGAGCGTGCGCAATATATCGGCGAAGATGTGAAAATCCGTGAATATGTGATGAAAAAACTTTCAAATGCTTCAATTTCAAAAGTTGAAATTGAAAGAGCTGCGGCTAGAGTGAAAGTAAATATTTTTTCTGCAAAACCAGGATTAGTAATCGGTAAGAAAGGAAAAGATATTGAAGATCTTCGTTCTGAGCTTAAGCGTTTAGTTAAGCGAGATGTTTCAATGAATATTATTGAAACTCGCAAAGCTGATATGGATGCGCAATTAGTTGCTGATAGTATTGCCTTTCAATTAGAGCGACGGGTTAATTTCCGTAGAGCTCTAAAAGAAGCTGTAAACAGAGCAATGAGAATTGGAGCAGAAGGAATTAAAGTTAGTGTTGGTGGAAGATTAAATGGTGCTGATATTGCTCGTACTGAACAATATAAAGAAGGAAGAATACCACTTCATACTTTACGCGCTGAAATCGACTATGCAACCTCTCGTGCTAACACAACCTATGGAGTTTTAGGTGTAAAAGCATGGGTATTTAAAGGTGAGAAGTTCTCTCCTGGAGAAGAAGTGCCAGTTGAGGCAATTCAATTATAATTTTATTGGCTAATTTTTTAGAATTTAGAAGAAAGAGTTGGAGTAAATAATGCGTCAACCAAAGAAGACAAAGTGGAGAAAACAGCAAAAGCGTTTGCGTCACCTAAGAGGCAAAGAGTCTCGAGGATGTGAGTTAAACGCGGGCGACTATGGCTTAAGGGTAGTTGAAGCAGGGCAAATCACTGCAAGACAACTTGAAGCAGGTCGTGTGGCGATTTCTAGAACAGCAAAAAGAGTAGGTAAGCTTTGGATACGTGTGTTTCCAGATAAGCCTATTTCCCGCAAACCTGCTGAAACTAGGATGGGTAAAGGTAAAGGTTCAGTCGAGTACTGGGTAGCTAATGTACGTCCTGGAAGGATTGTTTATGAGTTAACTGGAGTAGCAAAAGATCTTGCTGTAACATCACTTAAGCGAGCTGCTGCGAAGCTGCCACTTAAGTGTGAAGTAGTTATAAGAAGTGAAAATCTACTTTAATTTAAAGAGCGATTTATGAAGCGAAAAGAAATCTTAACAGAATTAAAAGGCTTATCACTAGAGCAGCTGCTAACTAAGCAAGTTGAACTAGGCGAAGAAAAAATGAAACTGCGCTTTAGAAAAGCTTCAGGGCAACTAGAGCAAGGTCATCGCTTAAAAGAAGCAAGAGTAACACTTGCTCAAGTGAAAACTCTTATTTCGCAAAAACGAAATGAGATGGAAGCCTCTAAGTAAGTTTTGCAGGAATAAATTAAGGCAATTGAATTATGGCAAATGAAAAAGAAAAAAACGCAACAAAAGAAAGCACGAGAGGAAGAGCTAAATATCGTGAAGGGCAAGTTGTGAGCAATAAAATGGACAAGACTGTTGTGGTTGCAATTACACAAAAGATTTTACATCCAGCATACAAAAAGTTTGTTAAGAAAACTATTAAGTATAAAGCGCACGATGAAAAAAATCAGTGTGGAGTTGGGGACACAGTGAGAATTATTGAAACTCGTCCAGTAAGTAAGCATAAGCGTTGGAGAGTTACAGAAATTCTAGAGAAAGCAGTTGAGGTATAAATCGCCAAACAGGAGTAATTAAAATGATATGTGAAAAATCAGAATTAGAAGTTGCAGACAATTCAGGAGCGCAAGTACTTGCTTGTATTAAGGTGCTTGGTGGTTCGCGACGTCGTTATGCTTCAGTTGGTGATGTAATAGTTTGTTCAGTAAAAAAAGCACTACCAAACTCTAAAATTGCTAAAGGAAGTGTACATAAAGCAGTAATTGTAGGGACTGCAAAAGAAATTCGCCGTAAAGACGGTTCTTACATAAAGTTTGATACAAATAGAGCAGTACTTATAAACGCAAGCAATGAACCAGTTGCAACTCGTATCTTTGGCCCGGTTGCTAGAGAGTTAAGAGGTAAGAAATTTTCGCGTATTGTTTCACTTGCGCCGGAAGTGCTTTAGGAGAGGGAAATGGCAAAGGGTAAAGTTACAGCAGTTAGAGCAAAAAAAGTATCAACCAAACTTAAGTCTGGTGACAAAGTAATGGTTGTTGCTGGAGGACATAAAACAAAACGCCCAAACAAAGGCCAAGTTGGTAAGCTATTACGCTTTGTTGGCACAGAGAAAGATCGTGTTGTTGTTGAGGGCTTGAATATGCATACAAAACATAAAAGAGCGACACAGCCAGGAGAAAACTCTGGTAAATTACAAGTGGAGGCTCCAGTGCATATTTCTAATGTGATGTTTTATGCTGAGAAAATTGAGAAGCCGGTTAGATTAAAATATAAATCGCTAGAAGATGGACGCAAAGTAAGAGGTTACACCGATCCATCATCTGGTAAATTTGTTCAGATTGATTCTTAAGAGGTGCATTGTGAGTGATATAGCAGAAAATAGATTACATAAAAAATATAAAGAACAAGTTGCTCCTGGGTTGAAAAGTAAGTTTAACTATTCAACACCAATGAAAGTACCAAGACTTCTAAAGGTTGTTCTTAATACAGGTGTTGGTGAAACTGTTCAGAACAGCAAAGCTATGGAGTATGTAACTTACACTTTAGAAAAAATTTCTGGCCAAAAGCCAATTATTCGTAAAGCAAAAAAATCAATTGCAACTTTTAAATTACGTGAAGGCTTGCCAATTGGAGCATCTGTTACTCTTCGTGGTCACAAGATGTATAGCTTTGTCGATCGTTTGTTTAACGTAGCATTACCACGAGTAAGAGACTTTAGAGGAACTCCAAAAAAAGGATTTGATGGTAGAGGTAATTACACTCTAGGCATTAAAGAATCTACTGTATTCCCTGAAGTTGATTTGGATTCTTTAGATAAAGAGCGTGGTTTAAATGTAACTTTTGTTACAAGTGCAGAAACAGACGAAGAAGGACGTGCCTTGCTTCAAGAGCTTGGTATGCCGTTTAGAAAGTAATTTTAACTAAAGGAGAATTGCGTGGCAAAGACATGTTTACAAGTAAAACAAAGGCGTAAGCCGAAGTTTAAAGTTCGTGGGTACACACGTTGTCAGTGTTGTGGGCGCCCTCGTGCTGTATATAAAAAGTTTTTGTTGTGCAGAATTTGCTTGCGACAGTTTGCTCATAAGGGACTGATCCCAGGAATGACTAAAGCAAGTTGGTAGAATTTTTAGGAGCTTAAAGAAATGCGAACTGACCCAATAGCAGATTTATTAACCAGAGTTAGAAACGCTCAAAGAGTTGGCCACAAAGTTGTGAGAGTGCCGCTTTCAAACGTTTCTAAAAGTATTCTGGATGTCTTAAAAGAAGAAGGATTTATTGAATCTTATCAGCAAGTATCAGCTGGTAAGTTTGAAGAGCTGGAAATTAGCTTGAAATACTATAACCGTGGCCGCCCAGCGATTACGTTAGCAAGACGTATAAGTAGTCCTGGTAGACGAGCTTATAGTAGCGTTAAAGAACTGCCTAAAGTTCATTGTGGATTGGGAATCTCTATTGTTTCTACTTCACAAGGAGTTATGAGCGATCGTGCTGCTAGAAGCAAAAATATTGGTGGTGAAGTTTTAGCATTAGTAAGCTGCTAGGGAGATGATAGATGAGTAGGATAGGTAAGAAACCGATTGAAGTTCCAAGTGGCGTTACAGTAAGCGTTGCTGATGGAGTTGTAACTGTAAAAGGACCAAAAGGAAGCAATCAAGTTTCAATTGGAAGAGGAACTGAAGTTAAAGTTGATGGCTCAACAGTTAGTGTTGAACTTACTGCTAATGACAAACAGTCTCGTGCAAATTTTGGTACAGCTCGTTCGATAATTTCAGGAATGGTTGCTGGTGTTACCGGAGGCTATAAAAAAACCTTACTACTTAACGGGGTAGGTTACACAGCAGCAATGGCTGGTAAGCAGTTAAAGCTAAACTGTGGTTACTCGCACCAAGTATTTCTAGATATTCCTCAAGGAATTATCTGCAAAGTGGAAAAAGAAAGCATTGAGATTGAAGGCAGTAACAAACAGTTAGTTGGCCAGTTCACTGCAAAAATTAGAGATGTGCATCCACCTGAACCTTACCTTGGAAAAGGTATTAGGCTGTCAGACGAACACGTGCGTCGTAAGGCAGGAAAAACAGGTAAGTAGTTTTTAAGCTCAAATTGGAGATTTAAAATGGCTATTAAAGCAAAGAAAGTTAAAATCGAAGGCAGAAAGCGTAGGCAATATAGAATACGCAAACGCTTAGTAGGCTCAGATCAGCGCCCAAGAATTTGTATTTTTAAAAGTTGCAAATATACCTATGCGCAAATAATTTCTGACGACCAGGGTAAAACACTTGCATCAGTTTCAACTAAAGAAGCTGAAGTTGCTTCAGCTTTAAAAGAGCTTGAAGGTGGAGATAAGGCAAGTTTAAAAAGTTTAACTGCTGCTAAAGCTGCTGGTATTGTACTAGCTAAGCGAGCTAAGGCTGCAAAGTTAGAATCAGTTGTTTTTGATAGAAACGGCTATCTTTATCATGGCAGGGTAAAAGCTTTGGCCGAAGGCGCAAGAGAAGGCGGTTTACTTTTTTAAAATTTTTTATTGGAGTTTGATTAATGTCATTAAAAGACGAAGCATCTAAAAGAAGAATTCCTGCTGATCAGGTGGGCGAGCTTGAAGATAAAACTGTATTTATCAACAGAGTAGCAAAAGTTGTTAAAGGCGGACGTAGATTTAGCTTTAGCGCCTTGGTAGTAACAGGTGATAAGAAGGGGCATGTTGGCTTTGGATTAGGCAAAGCATCAGAAGTACCTGATGCAATCAGAAAAGCATCTGAAGCAGCAAGAAAAAATATCGTTAGAGTTCCAATTAGAGGAACAACAATACCTCACGATATCGTAGGTAAGTATGGCCCAACAAAAGTTGTTATGAAGCCTGGTTCTCCAGGTACTGGAGTTATTGCGGGGTCGGTAGTAAGATCTGTTGTTGAAGCCGCTGGTATTCATGATATCAAAACCAAGTGTGTTGGATCAAACAACCCACAAAACTTGTTACAAGCCGTAGTTGCTGGATTGCTTGAACTTAAGGATCCGGAAGCGGTTGCAGCAATGCGTGGAATTTCCTTAGAAGAATTGGGTTATGCCCCATATTAATAAATTTACGACGAGGAAAAATGGAAGAGGGAAAAAAAGTAATAGTTAAACAAGTTAGAAGTCAGCATGGAAAGACTCCTAAAGTTAGAAGTACACTAACAGCTTTAGGGCTTCGCCGTATTGGCCAATCTCAAGAACATACATTAAACAAAGCAATTATTGGTATGTTGGATAAAGTAAGGCACTTAGTACAAGTGCGTTATGTTTAAAAAAAAGTATTTTAACAGGAGCTTGTCGTGAACAGTAAAAATAACTCACAACTAGATATGAGTAATCTTTCTCCAAATAAAGGATCAAGAAAGAGAACTAAAAGAATTGGAAGAGGTGAAGCCTCAGGTTGGGGTAAGACTTCTGGACGTGGAGCTAAAGGCCAGCTTGCTAGAACTGGCGGAAAGGTGCGTGAAGGCTTTGAAGGCGGACAAACTCCACTTTATCGACGCATACCAAAATGGGGATTTTTTTCCCGCACAAGAATTTTAGGTTGGAATATTTATAATACCATCAATCTTAACCAATTAGATTCTAAGTTTAGTGATGGTGATACTGTTGATTTAGAGTCTTTAAAATCAAAAGGCTTAGGCACAAGATCTCGTTTAAGAGGCGGTGTAAAAGTTTTGGGCAGTGGAAAAATCACTAAAAAACTTACTGTTAAAGTTCATAGTATTACTAAAGCTGCAAAAGCTGCGATTGAGTCTGCTGGTGGGAGTGTTGAAATTATCGAGGCTGCTAATAGCAAAATGCGACGTAAAGCTAAGAAGGCTGAGTCTAAATAACCTTAAGACCGGTTAGTGTTTTCATATAGTGAAGCTAGCTTAAGCGGAATGGGACAATCTGCTAATTTATCCAAATAGCTTAGATCAGAACCGGTAAAACCATACTTCATTGAGTATAGAAATTTTCAGTTAAAACTCTTGCTCGAAATACTGGAGCTTGTAGACTGTCTATGGTTTAATACCGAAGAATTTAAAGTGGAGTTTTTTCAATGGTAAATGTTCCAGGATTTGGTGAAGTAGCTAAGATCCCCGAATTAAGAAAAAGAGTAATTTTCACACTAGCATTGTTAGCGGTATATCGACTTGGTGTTTTTGTTTCAACGCCAGGTATTAATGTAGAAGCAGTTAGAAAATTGTTTGAAGCTCAGCAAGGCACTCTTTTTGGAATGATGAATATGTTTTCTGGAGGAGCTTTAAAGAATTTTTCAATTTTCAGTTTAGGTATTATTCCTTACATTAGTGTTTCGATTATTATGCAGTTTTTAACTGCAAGCATCCCCTCACTTGAAGCTTTGAAAAAAGAAGGCGCAACAGGTCAAAGAGTGATCACAAGATGGACTAGGCAAGGTACAGTTATATTGGCAATTGTCCATGGTTTTATAATAGCAACAGGCCTAGAAAGCCAAGGGCTTGTTTTAAATCCAGGATGGCAGTTTAGAATTTCTACTGCAATTACACTAACTGCTGGAACTTCTTTTTTAATGTGGATAGGAGAGCAGATAACTGAAAGAGGTTTAGGTAATGGGATTAGTTTAATAATTTTTGCTGGAATTATTGCAGGAATGCCAGTTTCGCTTGTTAATATGTTTGCATTAGCAAGAACAGGTGAAATTGCACCATTAACAGTTCTTGGAGTAGTAGGTTTTATGTTGCTTTCAATTGCTGCAATAGTCTTTGTAGAAAGGTCTTCAAGAAAAATTCCGGTACAATATCCAAGACGTATGGTTGGAAAGAATATTGCACAAGCACAAACTCAGTATATGCCGTTGAAGCTTAATATGACAGGCGTACTTCCACCAATTTGCGCATCTTCATTTATGTTATTACCGGCTACAATTGCTTCTTTTTATCCAAATGAAACAGTGCAGGAATTTACACAGTATTTTATGCCTGGAAATCCTGTGTATACTACGCTTTTCATAGCATTTATTTTTCTATTCTCTTTCTTTCTAACTGCGCTTTATTTTAATCCTGAAGAAGTTGCAGAGAATTTAAAAAAAGGAGGAGGTTTTATTCCAACAGTAAGACCCGGCAAACCTACTGCTGATTATTTATATAGAATTACATCTAGAATTACACTTTGGGGTGCGTTGTATATCGCTTTAGTTTGCGTTCTGCCGCAATGGTTTTATGTTGAAATGGGAGCTGGTCAGTTTGCATATATATTTGGTGGTACAGCAGTCTTAATTGTTGTTGGGGTTGCCTTGGATACTGCGTCGCAAATAGAAAGTCATGTTGTAGCAAGAAACTATGAATCATTTATGAGTAAAAGCTCTAAAGTTGGTGGGCATAAAACATCAATGCGAGCAATGAGAAGCAAGATGTTAAAAAGATAACAGGAAACGAATGAGAATAATAATACTAGGGCCTCCAGGAGCAGGAAAAGGTACGCAGGCAGTTATGTTAGCTGAGGAGTTAGGGATTCCTCATATTTCTACAGGAGACATACTCCGCAGTGAAATTAAAAATGAAACAGAACTAGGATTAAAAGTAAAAGCGGTCATGGACGCAGGAAACTTGGTGTCTGATGATCTGATACTAGCAGTTGTAAAAGAAAGACTCTCAAAACCAGATTGTGAAAAAGGATTTTTATTAGATGGTGTAGTTAGAACTCTTCCTCAAGCAGAAGGTTTGGATAAAATCCTTGAAGAGATTGGCCGAAAACTAACACACGTGATTGATGTTGTAGTCCCAGATGAAGAGATTTTAACTAGAATTGAAAAGCGCGGAGAAGAATCTGGAAGAAGCGATGATACTCGTGAAGTCGCAGAAAATCGCCTTAAAGTCTATAAAGATCTGACAGCTCCAGTTTCTGACTTTTACAAGCAAAAAAATCTTTTAATAGAAGTAGATGGTTTAGGTACCATTGAGGAAGTAAAAGATCGAATCAGGAAAGCTATTTAACCAAATATTTTCCAAAACGCTTTTTTATAAAATAGTTTTAAGTTATACTACCCTTCTGATATTTTGATATGAGTTAAATTAAGAAGTGGAGAGTTTGCATGCTAGAAAACGATTTAAGGCAAGATAGAGTAAGCGGTGAACAAAGAAATGATGTTGATGTTACAAATTCTGAAAGAATTATTACTGAAAAAGCTAGCGAAGTCGCCGCAGTTTTAAAAGAAGTAACGCATATAGATCTTAGCCAAGAGCAAATTCAAAATGAAGGACTAAGAAACTCGAATTATCCACCGCATGACGATCGTCACTCACCAAAGTCAGATAAAATTCTAACTAGTGTTTTAGGAGGACTTGGAGTTTCTAGTATAGTTATGGGAGTTGCAAGCTCAAGCCAAGTACTTCAAGTTTCTGCTGTTGTGGCAGGTGCTGTTACATTATTAGCTGCTTCAGGCTTTGCATATAAACAGTTTAGATATCTTACCCGCCTTAGTACTAGAGAAAACAAAGGGCATTCGCATGTAATTCTAGATAATGACTAAAGAATGTTGGTTTTAGGTAATTTCAGACTACTTAATTTTGTTTGTATTTAATTTTGTTTGTATTTAATTTTGTTTGTATTTAATTTTGTTTGTATAAAATAACTCCCGGCATCATATCCTATTGATATAACTACATTTTATTTGTTCGGCTACTTTTCTAGGATCAGGCTCTTAACGAAACAAAAATTGAAAAAAATCCTTAAAAAATTCGCCTTGTTCTGTTGAGAATCTCCTCAATTCTATGTAGAATGCCCAACCTCGAGGTAAAAAACCTCTAGGTATTTAATATCATTCTGAATATGCCCGCTGCTATTGAAAATGTCAGCAAGACAATTTTCAATAGGGGACTTTTGGCAAT
>JAGRAS010000470.1 GCA_020434465.1 Bdellovibrionales bacterium
CAAAAAATAGATGTTGAAGGTAAAAAACAAGAAGCTATTAAGTTGGTCTATGCCGATAATGACATTGTGTATGTAAGTATTCATTCGCTTCATAAAATTTCAAAATACAACGGCAAAGATGGCGCGCCACCTAAGATATACAAATTAGGAAGTAGTGCTTGGAAAACCTTAAAACAAAAAACCAAAGCACGCGTTAAACATATTGCATTCAATTTGATTCAATTGTATGCAAAACGACGTTTAGACAAAGGTTTTCAATATGCTCCCGACAGCTATTTGCAAAAAGAATTAGAAAGTTCGTTTATTTACGAAGATACTCCCGACCAAATTACAGCTACAGCCGATGTAAAAGCCGATATGGAAAGCGAAAGACCAATGGATCGCTTGGTTTGTGGCGATGTTGGTTTTGGAAAAACAGAAGTAGCGATTCGTGCTGCATTTAAAGCCGTAGATAATGGCAAACAAGTCGCTATTTTAGTTCCTACAACTATTTTGGCGTACCAACATTATCGTACTTTTTCTGAACGGTTAAAAGACATGCCGGTTACGGTAAACTACTTAAACCGATTTAAAAAGGAAAAAAAAAAATCGGAAACTT
>JAGRAS010000471.1 GCA_020434465.1 Bdellovibrionales bacterium
GGTGTACGATTACACCTCGAAAGGAAATTTAGTCGCCGTGATTAGTAATGGAACGGCGGTACTTGGTCTGGGAAATATCGGTCCCGAAGCCTCAAAGCCAGTAATGGAAGGAAAGGGCGTCCTGTTCAAAGTATTCGCCGATATTGATGTATTCGATCTTGAACTCAATTGTACTTCCGTTGAACACTTCGTTGAAACCGTTGCGGCACTTGGCCCGACCTTTGGTGGAATTAATCTTGAAGATATTGCTGCTCCCGAGTGTTTTGCGATTGAGGAGAAACTTCAGCAGCGTTTGGATATTCCTGTCTTCCATGACGATCAGCACGGAACTGCGATTATTGCCGCGGCGGCGCTGTTAAACGCGCTTGAGGTTAACGGTAAGAAGATGTCGGAGATTCGACTTGTCGTAAGTGGCGCGGGGGCTGCTGCTGTTGCCTGCGTCGAACTTCTCTTCAATCTGGGATTCAAGCGAGAGAATCTGTTGATGGTTGATTCCAAAGGTGTGCTCTATAAAGGGCGTGTCGAGGGGATGAATCCATTCAAAGAGCTCTATGCGAGAGAAACCGAAGCC
>JAGRAS010000472.1 GCA_020434465.1 Bdellovibrionales bacterium
GAGAATCGCCATGCATTGAAGAGTAAAACAAGACAGTGAAAACAAAAATAAACAGGGATATTAAAGATAGTCGCTTAAACATATTCACTTCAAATTTTTATACTAACTTGCCAAGACATGTAACATCTATTCTACTCGAACTTAAAAAAAATCAGAAATTTTTCCATTATTTGATCTGATGTTAACAGATTTAATTCAAAAAAAGATATCGAACAAAAAGATTATAACATACTAACTAACTGTTACAATTGAGCAAAAATAAATTACAATCAAAGTAAGCACTGTTTATTTTATAACTATGACTTATCTCAAGATCACATAGACCTAGATTAAACAGTCAATTCAGTTTTATAATCTATCCAAAATGAAACGTGTGCTTATTATTGGAAATGCTGGTTCAGGCAAGACAACACTTGCTAAAAAACTTTCCCTACAGCTTAAAATCCCCCTTGTAAGTTTAGATTCTCTTTTCTGGAAACCTGGGTGGGTGGAGCTTAGTCGGGCAGAATTTGATCAACTATTGCAAATTGAATTGG
>JAGRAS010000473.1 GCA_020434465.1 Bdellovibrionales bacterium
TCCGTGTTTCTACCGTTCCAACTCGTTATGGTGAGAGGATTGTACTTAGATTACTTGATAAGTCCAAGGGTAGTTTATCCTTAGATAATATTGGATTTACTGAGGACATACAGGAATCAATAGAGAAACTGATTAGAAAAAGTTATGGCATCTTTTTAGTCACTGGGCCCACGGGATCAGGTAAGACAACTACACTTTATGCATGCCTTTCTACAATACACTCTGTGGATAAAAATATTCTCACCATAGAGGATCCGGTGGAATACGAGATCGATGGAGTGGGTCAGATGCAAGTTAACCCTAAAATTGACTTTACTTTTGCTAGTGGTCTTAGATCAATCCTCAGACAAGATCCTGATGTTATAATGGTTGGAGAAATTAGAGATCTTGAAACAGTTGAAATAGCCATCCAGGCTTCTTTAACAGGTCACTTGGTGTTTTCTACCCTTCATACAAATGATGCTCCAGGGGCGATTACCAGGCTTCTAGATATGGGTGTTGAGCCATTTT
This sequence comes from Bdellovibrionales bacterium, assembly GCA_020434465.1. The sequence goes on from JAGRAS010000473.1 coordinate 511, forward strand.
TGATCTCAAGTAGTA
>JAGRAS010000474.1 GCA_020434465.1 Bdellovibrionales bacterium
AATTGAGCCAAGCGCTTCTTGTAGCACAAACGAAATCCTTATGCTTTTTTCTAATCAGGAGTGGGATAAAGATAATTACAAGGAGTGCCAATTTTAGCTTTAGTAATATAGTATTAGCTGGACATACCAGGCGCATTTGAAAATGTCTCTGAGTTCAACATTGTAGTGCAACACATTCCTCTTTAAATACTTCCATAGGAAAAAAGATCTGTAACTTAAAGGTAAAACCTAATGTCGCTGGGTATAGTCCTTCTTTTCTCAAAGCTTAAACTGAATAACTCACCGTTATACTTGTATTTTTATTTAAATGTTTTTTTGAAATATTTTGCTTAATACTTCTTTTTTGTATATAAAATAGAACAACGTTAATTAATCAGGTGTTTATTCACGCCTTTTATAGTGAGCTTAAAGGGAAGGTAAAATGAGCCAAGTAGTCCAGTCAAAAACCGATAGTGCTAAACCAATTCGTGTAAAAACTGCAAAAGTTCCAACTGTAAAAGAATTTTCCTCACTTATTG
>JAGRAS010000475.1 GCA_020434465.1 Bdellovibrionales bacterium
AGCCATTACCTTTTACGAAGCATTTCTCCGTGTGGCAGGTGACGATCCTGCGAGAAATGCAGCCGTAGTAAAAGCTGAGCAAGCAATCCAAGAACTCAAATATCCCTATTGAAGGATAGCAAGCAATGACAACGACGACACCATCAGACATCCCTAGTACCCATCAGAAAGCACTCGAAATTAATCTTGATGCCGGAAAGTATGGAGCTATTGCAGAAATCGGAGCGGGCCAAGAAGTCGCACGGTGGTTTTTTCGAGTGGGAGCTGCGGCCGGAACGGTTGCAAAAACAATGTCTGCCTATGACATGAAGGTGAGCGATGCTATCTACGGAAAAAGCAGCAGATATGTTTCGCAAGACCGAGTGCTTGCCATGCTTGATCATGAGTGGTCTTTGCTCTTAGAGCGATTAGATAAGGAGCGAGGGAAGGAAACGTGTTTTTTTGTATTTGCCGATACCCTTTCTGCACGAAATTTTCAAGGCACGAATATTTGTCATGGGTGGCTTGGGGTTCGTTT
>JAGRAS010000476.1 GCA_020434465.1 Bdellovibrionales bacterium
TTTCTCCCATTGAATCCGTTTCAATCCGAAAATCAGACATAATTACTACTCCCTAATCTTATAGTGCATAGAAAATATACGACCCTGATGACAAAATCAATAAATGCTGGCGATCTTTAATAAGTTATCTTATAACGACTCGTTGAATAAAGAAATTGTCCATAATATAGGAACCTAAACGCGCATTTGAACTCATAAACAAGGATTTAGACGAGAATGAAGTATTGGTTATTTAAATCAGAGCCGGAGACTTACTCCATTGACAAACTAAAAAAAGAAAAATCCACGTTATGGGATGGTGTCCGTAACTATCAAGCAAGAAACTTTATGATAAACGACATGCAACTAGGAGATCTTGTTTTATTTTATCACTCAAATGCTAACCCCCCAGGAATTATTGGACTCGCTGAAATTTCAGAGCTTGCACAACCTGACCCCTCACAATTTAACAAAAGCTCGCCCTATTATGACCCAAAAAGTTCAATAGACAAGCCTCGATGGCACTG
>JAGRAS010000047.1 GCA_020434465.1 Bdellovibrionales bacterium
TGCGCTCCGGAATTAAATTTGATGAAATCGCTATTGCTAGTGGAGGTAAAAGAGAAAATGTAATCTCGGAATGGTTTACTTGCCCAGCAATAGATGAACACGGGGAAAAACAGTATCAAGAATTAGAGAAAAGATTGAAAAAAATAGAACGTCCAGACATTAATAGACTTGCACCAAGCTTATTTTTAAGCGGTAGCTCTGGAGATATTGTATATGCTAGTCGCTTTCCAGATAAGGACGCTTTTAATTTAGCACAAATTCTTCCTGACTGTATGGTGTATTCTGCGGAAATAAACAACTCAGGTTCAAGCTATATAGTTGGCTCAAGAAGTGGCCTTGCAAAAGTAACAATAAACTCACAAGGTGAATTCTTTCCTAGAGAAACCCTTGAAGGAGCATATTTATCTAATGTAGTTCCAGAAATTGTAAATTTAAGATCAACAGCACGAATAAAAGTAATAGATGATTTTATTAGTGGAGTTGTACAAACAATAAAATTCAATGGTAGACTAATTTTTAGAAATCCTATAAGCACAGATCAAGCTTTAGATGATATTGAACTAAATCTAAGAACCGATGATGGGAAAGACACTTCTAGCCGGCCAGAAGAATTATCCACAAAAGCACTTTTTGAGCTTTTTTGTAAAATTAAAAAGAGTCAAAGTAGAAGTAAACATGGCTATCTTATACCTGAAATTACTTCTTTTCCTTCAAGGTATGGTGAGAATTTTCAGCGATTTTTTGTGCCAAGAATACTTGCACAAGAATTTATGTTGATAATGTTATATCCTAAAGATATTCAACGTGAAGCACGCAGACCATATTTAGTTGAAAGAGAACAAGTAGAAATCTCAATGAGAAGCAAAGGGATAAGACTTCTCTATTCTCGCCCTGAGACAAGCGATTGGATTGTTAGCGAAATCTGGAAAGATAGAGTTATTGGAATTGATTTAACAAACAATCGCCCATTTCTGCCGCCAACAAATTTCGTTTACGCAGGCCAAAGAGTAAGATCAAATCAAGGCGTAGAAATTGTTTCAACCTCCAGCCAGAGGATTGATAGGCCAAATTTTTTAAAACTTAGAAGCTTTGAACGAACTTCAAATGGAGTAGGAAATATTGGGGATAAGTTTGACTTGATTGAACGTCCTAGACAGACAATAGATATTGTTCCTTGGTTTGAGCATAATGGAAAAACTTACGTTCTTGGAAAAGATTATCCAAGGCCACTTATGATTTTAAATCAAAACCCGCTTGATGAAAGTAAGTCTGCTGGATATACAGTTGAGCAAATTTCAGCAATGCTTGATGTTGAAGATAATAAAGATTTAAGTAGTGAAGAAATTACAGCTATTGCTTTAAAAATTCTAAAAGAAAGAGCCGGTATTCAAGATTCTGACATCGAAGAATACGGTAAAGATGGAATGATTCTTACAGCACCAAGTATTATAAGCGAAAGAGCTTACACCTACTATCTAAAAATTAAACCTACAAAATCTCTTAGAGAAATGACTGGTGGATATACTGGAGAATTATCTACTACAGGAAACTTAAGACCAGTAGAAGTCCAGCAGGTTTTTCTAGCCTCACAAGTTGGAGGAATAACAAGTAATCGATTAGAGCAATTAACTTATGAGATTCTCTTTGAACAAAAAAAACATATTCGATCTTGGCTTGGGTCAGAGTTAAGTCTAAAAGTTCAAAATGCTAATCATCTTGAAGAAAAAACTGTGCTTGAAGCTTTCAAAGTACCAGCAGGTCATACATTTAAAGAACTAAAAGATGCCGCAAATAGATTTTATGAACTTTTCAGTGCTGATTTTGAAGAGAAAAATGCTTCAGGTGAGACTATTGGTCGAGCATCGCTAGAATATGCGAGACCAAAAACTGTTTCTGGATATAGTGCCAACGTGATTGCTTTCCTTCCGATTATCCGAACTAACACAGATGCAAGAGACGATAAATTTTTAGTAGGTCTTGAACAAAGAGACCTTTCAGCAGTGCAAATATTCAATCCTGAAACTTCTTGGATTGTCGCAGCTCCAAGTTTCAGAATCGCAAGTTCAACAACTAAAATGGAACAGGCTAAGAAGTTTGTTTTAGATAAACTACCTGAGCACTTCAACACTAAAGGTTTATCACTTATTCCTGCTGGGATAAAATTCTCTCCATCTAATGGAACATGCATAGACGAGATCTACCCTTTCTTTATGGAAGTAGATGCTGCATCAGCTAAAGACTCTAGATTTATCTGGGTTGACTTAAAAGAGTTATTTAAAAACAGAGGGTTCATTTTAGATAGTGCTCTACGAACCCTAGTCAACAGAGCAGTTCACGCTCTTGGAATACTATAGAAATACTATCCCTCTTAATCTTTCATTAGCTCTGTTTACTCCTCTTTCAGGAAAGCGTTCTTTTGCTTCAATAACCGCAATATCTCTTTTTCTAAGCTCTTTAAAAGTTTCAAGATCATCTCCTGGCTCAAGATTCACAGCACGAGTTGCATCTAAAACTACAGAAACTTCAGATCCTAACTCTCTACCATCAAATGCTGTGTAAGCTACGCAGTAATCAAGAGCCAGCCCTGCTACATCAATTTTCACTTGAGAAAGATCTAAACCTCGTTTTTTTGCTTCTTGCTCTAAATATTGTCTTAACTCTGTTTCTTGTTCGCGTCCATTATCCCAAAATGCACTATAGCTATCAATTTCTGGATTAGTACCTTTATAAATTACTTTATCAATTCTATCTGTATCAAGTTCTGGATGAAATTCAGCGCCAATAGACCCCTGAACACAATGATCTGGCCACATCACTTGCTTTCCTCCTTTGTGATCAACTTGAGCAAACAGTTCTTGACCAGGATGATTTGATGCAAAACTTACATGATTCCTTGGATGCCAATCTTTGCTTGCAATAATTAGATCATAATCACCATCTTTCATCAGTCTATTAACAACTTCTACTGTTGCATCTCCATCTGCTACTGCTAAGGAACCACCTGGGCAAAAGTCATTTTGAATATCAACTAGTAATAATACTTTCATTTTTTCCTCCATTCTTGATAAACCTTTTGAATTTGTACTTAGTCCTCCGGGAAGTAGTTCAAGTTTTCTAGGAATCGCGAACCTATCAATTAAAAGTTCTCTATTTAGTGCTTGAGTAATCAGATCTGATGCTGAAACAACTTTTACGAAATCATTATTAATTTTTTGAGACCCTGGCCAGGTATCAGTGACTATTAATTGTTTAAAGAGTCCACTATTCTTTAATTTTTCTACAGCATCGGCAGTAAAATCAGCATGAGTTGCCGCAAGAGTTACACTTTTAGCACCAGCATCAAGATATTTGCGAGCAGCACCAAGAGCCGTGCCACCACTTCTAATCATATCATCATAAATTATTACATCTTTTCCTTTTACATCTCCTTTTATTTCGCCAACTATTTTTGTTTCAGTGCTTGAAATCCTAACTTTATTGATTAATGCATGAGGAGATTCTAATAAATTTGCAAGAGAAATTACTGCTTCATGTCTCCCAGTATCTGCCGATGCAATTACAGTATTGCTGCCAACATGAGTACTAATTGCTGTTGCGATAAGTTTTTCAGCATGTATCTGTATTGGAGTTATTTGATCTCGATTGAAAAAACTTTCAATAACTTCAGCATGAAGATCAATAAGTATAACTTTATTTAGCTCAGTTGTTTTTGGAAGATCGCTCAGCATTTGCGCGCGATTTTTTGCGATTGCTACTTCCCCTCGCCTTTTAGAACGTTCCTGAGTTGAATATCGATAAAATGGCACAACTATGGTCAAAGTTTTTACTTCAGTTGCCAGCTCTCGCGAAAAATCTAGAACAGAAAAGAAGTGTTCGTTGTCAGTACTGCCAATAAGAACAACATCCTTACCACGATAGTCAGCCTCAGTATCTAATTCACGATGTATTTCACCATTTGGAAATATTTCCTCAGTAAGGCTTCCAGCTATATAATTTGGATCTTTGCATATTTGATCTCTCATATACTCATAGCCAGGAACTGCAAAAATCATTATTTCTGAACTATTCATTTATATTCCTCCCGAAACAATATTAATTGCATATAGCACGCATATATATTAAGTCAAGCCTTTAAATTTTGAATCTATATTCTTCAGTATATACAATTAGTTATATTTTTGGTCGATCTTGGCTTTGGGTGAAGTAAGGCAAGTATAATTGTGTTCAACATATACTTTATTGATTTAATAAGATGCTCTTACTCATCAATTATTTACTTTTTTAAGAAAAATGAAATTTATTCCGGAACATCAATATAATATTCATCCCAGCCTATTTTTTCTAGGACATGGTTAAGCACTCGAAAGTCATCATCAAAAAAAAAAAAAAAAATCTCATCTGGAAAAGGATCCTCTGCCACAGCAAAGTATCGTACCGCACCAATAATTAATCCCTGCTCCTTAGTAGAAAAGCGATCATAGTTATCTAATAATTCAATACAAACTTTATATATGCTTGTTGCAAGATTTAAATCCATTGTAGGATTATTTGAGATTGAAGCTCTTAATTGATTCATACTATTTTCAAGTTGAGATCTTAAAACTGGAATATTGTCACTAGAAACCACCTCACAACAATTTCTAAAAACACTAGCAACTGAGGTCGGAAATTTTGGCAATGGATGTTTTTTACGTTTCCAAATCATAATGTTTCAAAGTTATAAACTAATCTGTATCAAGCACTAGTTTTTCTAATTTATCAAAATCTTTTTTATACCCAAAACAAATCAAAGTAAAACCTTTCTCTAATATTGTGTCTGCACTTGGATTAAACTTCATTTGTCCTTCTAAATCTATAATTGCAGCAACAATAATTGAGGCTGTGTTACGTATGCCCGAATCCCTCAATGATACTCCTACTATAGGTGACTCATCTGGGATGACAATTTCTTCAAGTAATAGATCTCCGGTATTTCCATTCCCTGCTAAATCCAAAAATGCAGCAACATGAGGCCTTAAAAGACCTCCAGCAACTCTTTGTCCGCCAATTCTATAAGGTGCAATAACTTTATTGGCTCCTGCTCTGATTAACCTTTTCTCACCTACATCGTCTTCTGCCCTACTAATAATAAAAATATTTTTATTAAGTTCACGCGAAGTTAATATGATATATAAATTATCAGCATCTTTTGGCAGTAAAGAAACTAGTCTTGTTGCTCTTTCAACACCTGCAGAAATTAGACTTTCATCCAGTGTTGCATCACCTCTAACAACTAAAAATCCAGAGCTCTCTACTTCTATAGCGCGATCTTCATCCCTTTCAATGATAACAATTTTTGGAGGTTCTTTACAGGCACCACAATATTCCTCAACTGCAATTTTAGTTAGTCTACCATATCCGCAGAAAATAGTATGACTACTCATCCAGTCTATTGCTTCATTCATTTTATCCTTTTTAAAAACCCATTTAATTTGCTTTTCAATTATTCTTCTTGCTAATAAAGATAATACACCAGTTGCTACTCCAACACCTATAAAAATTAAAACAATTGAAAAGGCTCTACCATAATTGGAAAGAGGTTTTACTTCTTGAAAGCCAACAGTTGTAACTGTTATAGCTGTCATATATAAAGAGTCAAACCAACCCCAACCTTCAATAGTTGAATATCCTAATGTTCCAAATACCAATAAAGAAATAACTGCAAATGTGAGTAATAAAACTTCTCTTGCTTCGTAGCTAGTAGGTCCTAAATGAAAAAGCCATGCTGGGAGGTAGGATTTTCTTTTTTTTCTGTGCATTAGTTTGAGTTATTTACTTACAATTAATAAATTTGAGCAAAGTTGATTTCAACACTTAAATTTTTATACTATAACTTCCTATGACGGTGCTATCTTCAATTTACTTATGAACTTATTTTTATGAAAGACTATTCTTAAAATGAAAGACAAAGGAGCTCTAGGAATAATTGTAAGCGGTGGGCCAGCGCCAGGTATCAATAACGTAATCTTTTCAGCTTTAATCGAAGCAAGTAATTTGGGATGGAAAGTTTTTGGAGCTCAGGGGGGTTTTGAAGCCATTGATGGTAAAAGTGCTGAGGCTTGGGAAATTTTAAACCCTGATGAGTTGACTGATATTCGCTTTACTGGTGGTTCAATTCTTGGAACTTCTCGATTCAATCCTTTTGAGTCAGAAAAAAGTACAAATGTTTTTCTTAATAGCTTAGCTCAAAAATATATTGATAAGCTTATTATTATTGGTGGTGAAGGTTCTGCCTATTTATCTTACAAATTAACGACTATTAAATCTGATATAAAAGTTATTCATGTTCCAAAGACTATTGATAATGATCTTAAGTTACCTCACTCTCATCCAAGTTTTGGATTTGAAACTGCCAGGTTTGTTGGCACTGAAATTCTAGAAACTATGCTAATTGATGCCAAAACTTCAAAGCGTTGGTTTATTGTAACAAGTATGGGTAGAAACGCTGGCTTTTTAGCCCTTGGCCTTGGTATTGCCTCAGGTGCTCATTTAACTCTAATTCCTGAAGAATTCAATACAGAAGAAAAACCAACTCTCGACGAAATTGCAGATATAGCAATGAATTGTATCAGTAAAAGAACTGCAATTGGAAAAAATTATGGCTTGATTATTATTGCTGAAGGAGTTCTGCAAAAAATAGACCCAAATTCAAATGAAAGAATTAAAAACTGCCCACGAGATAATATAGGCAGACTTTCATATTCAAAAATTGATATTGGTGAGTTACTTCTTCCAATTATTGAAGAGAAAGTTACGGCAATGAATTTAAAGTGTAAATTATATGCTAAAAACCTTGGCTATGAGTTAAGGTGTCATTCGCCAGTTTCTTTTGATATGGAGTATACAAAGTTTCTTGGATGTGGAGCTGTTATGCACCTTAATTCAGGAAAAACTGGAGTTATGGTTGTTAGAGATTTTGATCAATTAAGTGAAGTTCCTCTTAATGATCTTGTAGGCTCTAATGGCAAGATGCTTAGCAGAACAGTGAATATCGGCTCAGACCTTTATAAAATTGCTGCTAAATATATGTTCAGATAATATTTTAAACACATTGTGAATGCGCCAAAACAAATATCTCTTCTTAAAGGAACAAGCATCGTTTCAAGCCTTACGATTGTTAGTAGAATTTTTGGATTTATTAGAGATTTGCTTGTTGCGAAGTTATTCGGAGCTGGTTTTTTTGCAGACGCTTTTTTTGTTGCTTTTAGAATTCCAAATTTACTTAGAAGTTTAGCTGCTGAGGGAGCTTTAACTTCTGCCTTTGTTCCTATTTTCTCTTCAGAACTTGAAAAAGGTAAAGACTTTGCTCAGCAAGCTTTAAAAGCTACTGGATCTTTAATTGTTAAATTTGTTAGTGCTTTGTGCGTACTGTCAATTATTTTTAGCCCTGAAATTGTGAGTATGATTGCGCCTGGCTTTACAAAAAATCAAGCTCAATTTGAGCTAACAGTACTACTAACAAGAATAATGCTCCCGTATCTTTTGTTTATAAGTCTTATTTCTATGATCAACGGCGCATTAAACTCTGTAGGAATTTTTGGTGCAGCCTCTTTAAGCCAGATAATTGTGAATCTAACATTAATTATTGGTGCTTTATTAGCAGGCTTTTACCAAGATTATTCTGCTGCAATAATTTTAGCGATCTCAGTGCCTCTAGGTGGATTTGCATCAATTATCTTACAAATCCCTTTTTTAAAAAAAGCTTCTTTATATATACTCCCAACAGGCAAAGCAGTAACTAAAGTTACCAAAGAAATTTTAAAACTAATGCTACCTGCTGTATTTGGAGCCGCTGTCTATCAAGTTGGAATTTTTCTAAACACAGCTCTTGCGTCTGTCTTATCGCCAGGTAGCGTTTCCTGGCTTTTTTACTCAGATAGAATTGTTCAATTTCCAATTGGCGTTTTTACTGTTGCCCTAGCTTCGGTTTTACTACCGTCACTTTCAAGATCAGAAGCTAAGAAAAGTAATCAAGAGTTTATTACTTCAATTCAAGATTCTATTAGATTTACAAGTTTTATTATTATCCCAACTGCTTTTGGACTTTATTATTTAGCGGAACCAGTTGCTAGAATTGTTTTTGAACGTGGTGAATTTTCAGCTTTGGATTCAAAAATGACAGCTATCTCGATTAAAGCATTTTGCTTTGGTCTCTGGTCTGTTAGTTGTCACTCAATGTTAGTTCGTGCATTCCTAGCAAAAAAAGACACTCGCACCCCAATGTTTATTGGACTTGCCTCACTCGTAATTGGATTTATTGTTTCTATTTTTTTTATGGGGCAAGCTTATAGGAACCAAGGTTGGATTGGTAGTTTGGTTGATCTGATTCAATCCTCGGCTCCTAATTTTGTACAAAGTTTTGGTCATGTAGGCTTGGCTTTGGGATCAATTTTTTATTCTTTTGTTTCTTTGATTTTGTCCGTTTATATTCTATTACAAAGATTGGAGGGTTTTAGCTTAAAAAGCTTAATAATTTCCTCATTAAAATCAACAATTGCAAGTGTTGGTATGTGCTTAGCAATCAGTAAGTTTTTTTCTGTTTCCTCGCTCTCGTTTATTGGACTAGTTTTAGCTATTCTTTTTGGTATCTTAATTTACATAATTATCTCTTTAATTCTACAAAGTAGCGAGCTCAAGGAAACTTTTCGCCGTTTTTCACGATTACTTAAATAGATAAAATACCTTAAGTATTATTGGGGATATAAATGGGTAAGCAAGAGGCTTTGGCTGAAGATTTTTCTGAGCCAGTTCAAACTTTAAATAAGAAAACAATTATAGCAGAATTTTTAGCGGAACAAGAGTCAACAGCTTTTAATATTGAATTGGAAAAGTCAGCTATTGCCTGTCTAAGATTAGAAGCAGAAAAAGATTTAAAAGTCAGGCGTTCTTCATTAGCTAAAAAAATTAAAAATCTAAAAAA
>JAGRAS010000048.1 GCA_020434465.1 Bdellovibrionales bacterium
GCCAAATCTTATAAATCCAGTTTTTAAAATATTATAAAGATTAGCCTCTGCTTCATTTAAATTGCCATCAATGGCTTTCTTACGCAGAACTGCTGCCATATACAGAACTCGCTTTGGATCTACTTCTAGGGAAAGACCCTGCTCTTCTATAAAAGCATGGTTTTCTTTTTCAGTACCTGGCCTGTCAAAGATTATAAGTTCTATTTCTTCAGTCCCAAGTTTTGCATTTAGATCAACTGACTTTAAATTATTCCTAATGTATTCAATATCAACCTTGTCTCCAAGCTCCTTAAAAACATCCATTAGAGTCATATCTGCTTTTGGTGGCTTGGTTGTTACTGTAAATTTAATGCCTTCTTGTTTAACGCTTACTGAGTCAGCTAATATTTCATCTGTATTTTCAGCTAGCACCTCCTTAGAAATACCTTTGGAATCTAACATCTCTCTTATTTGCCCTGCTAATTCTTTAGCTCGTTCGCTTAAGCTAGCTATTTCTTGATTGCTTAAGTTTGTTCCATTCTCTTTGATTTGTTTAACTATATTCCCTAGCTTGGTTGCAATTTCTATCTCAGTATCTAGAGCTGCGGTAAGTTTTTTAGCTTCTTCTGGCATTGTACCTTCCAGACTAGCAACCGCTTCCCTTCGCTGTTCTATATAGCTATCAAATTGTTCTAATGTAGTTTCTATCGATATCGGTGATTCTGTTGCTACTGCCATCTTAAACTCCTAATCAATTAACATCTCAACGCTTTCTGAAAGAATCTCTTTTGTTTCCTTTGAAGCATTTGGGTGATGAATTAAATCTACTAAGATCTTTCTAAGCTCTAGCTTTAAAGCCTCTAGTTCTTCAGCAGATTTATCATCTTCGTTTTTCATACATTTAAAATGCCCTTTAAGCCTTGTGTGGCCTAAATTTTAGCTGTTTTTCAGGGGCTACTCAAAAAAACATGCGGCTAAGCTTTGCCTCTATGAAATTAAAAAATTTAAGCTATAGGCACTTATTTCATAAGTATTTTTAAATACTTGTAGCTATTTTACAAATATAGCTAGCTCTATAGCTATATTTGCAAAATAAAGCTATTATATAATATGTCCTTTGAAAACGCTAATTCCTGGTGGGAAAACTCTAATTTATCTGAAGATCCAGATCTAAAACGTGCTTTAAAATCAAAGTTAAATTACAAGCCAAAAATTTTTGATCAAGAAAGTCTAAACTCAACAAATATCTATACACTTCGAGGTCCAAGACAAGTCGGCAAAACGGTTAGCCTTAAGCTGTTAATCGAAGAGCTGATATCTAAACACAACTATCAAGCAAAGCAAATTCTATGGACAAACGTAGATACTGTACGGCGAATTGATTTACTTGAATCACATCTTATTAGTTTAGTGAATTTATATAAATCTTTTAAACTTAAAAATCTTAAATTTAAACCTTTAATGATTATTGATGAGATTACATCAATACCAAGATGGCAAAGAGTGATTAAAAAATTAAGAGACGATGGTACTCTTAGTCAATTTTGCTTAATTCTAACTGGATCTTCTGCTTATGATTTAAGAATAGGTATTGAAACCATGGCTGGCAGGCGTGGTTTTGGGGACAATCTTGATCGAGTGCTTCTCCCAATGTCATATTCTGATTTTAGAAAGCAATTCGACAATCACGAAGATACTTTTCAAAACTATTTAAAAATTGGAGGCTATCCTGAAAGAATTTCAGAAATTAAAAAAGACTATGATTTGCATAAAAAGTTTAACTACAAAATAGGACTGAATTTACTTGAAGAAGTTCACATGTACGAAGTCAATCGCAGAGGCCTCGATCGTCAAATTGGATTGCAAGTAATAGCTCGTCTTGAACAAATAGCTAGCACTGCTGTTACATACGAAGGCTTTGCTAAGGCTTTAAACAGCACCAAAGATACAGCGATGAATCATTTAAATGCCTTAGGAGATGCTTATCTGCTTAGCACTTATTCATGCTATGACTTATCAAAAAAACGTGCAGCCCCACGGAAAGCAAGAAAATTTTTATGGTCTGATCCAGCTTTTCGATACTATAGCGAATACTTAGAGCTTGGAGATGAATTAGATGATGATGTTATAGCAGAATCTGTTCTCGGCTTAGAGTTGTTAAGACGCTATGAAAATAGATTGCAATTTGGTTTAAGCTCTCCATCCAAAGTGTTTACTTGGAAGGGTGGAAAAGGCAAAGAAATAGATTTTTTAGTTATTAAAAAAAAGGCTTCCTTTCCATATGAGTTAAAGTATCAATCAAGTATTTCAGAATGGGATTATAAGACTATGAAAAAAGTTTTTAATTTTGGCACTTTGATAACTAAGAAAAAAGGAAATATGATATTTAAAACTGATGAGATTAATTTAATAGATCTTGAGAGCTTTCTCTTGGATCAAGCTTAATGCATTTTGGTGGCAGGCGTCCTTGCCATTGGAAAATACTATAAATTCCTTAGCTGGATTATTAGAAAGATAAAAATATGGCTCGCCTGTATTAGTAGTAATTTTACCGCCTAGTTCATTAATCATTAAAGTAAATGGGGCATGATCCCATATGCCGTAGTCATAAAGTGCAATTGCGTCGAATTTTCCCTGCATAAATTCAACAAATGCTGCTCCAGAATGTGGGGAGTTTTTTGCCAATGCGATATTTTCTTTAGGCTTAAAGCCTTTACAGTAAAGAGATCCTTCACGCAAAGATTCTGATTTAGATAAATTAAAGCTATCTGGAGCTGAGACACCTTCGTTTTTAAATGCAGTAATCAAATAATTTTTTGCTGGAAAATAGGCTAAGCCAAAGATTGGAACTTTATCAGCAACATATGCAACTAGTGTTGTGAAGTCATCATTGCCATTTATAAAGCTAGTAGTTCCATCTAAGGGATCAACAATCCAGGCACAATTTAAATTTTGATTAGTCTTAACTTCACTTTCTTCTGTGATAATTGTTTCTTCAGGAAAAAGTTTTTGCAAACCTTCTTTGATAATCGCATCAACTGCTAAATCAACTTCAGTAATATCTGAACCATCAGATTTTTTTTTAGCATTAACTATCGGATTTCCCTTATTCCAATATTTAAGAGCAATAACTGAAGCTTCGTCGATAATTTCTTTGATTTGTGGAAGTTTGTTTTTTATTTGAGAGGTTGAAAGCATTTTAACTATTCATCTGAGCTGCTAGCTTCCTTTTTTTTTGCTTTTTTTGCGGGCTTTTTAGCAGAAGTTTTAGCTTTAGCCTTAGGCTTATCCTTAGTTTTAGCTGACTTGGCTTTGGTAGACTTGGCTTTGGTAGACTTGGTCTTAGTTTTCGCCTTTGCTTTAGATTTACCGCCAGCGCTTCCCCCCTTGGCATCAATTCTTGCTTGTCTTTCTGCAAGTAAATTAAGTGCAAATTCAAGGGTAACTTCTTCTGGGTTTTCACCTGAAGGAATAGAAGCGTTAATTTTTCCATCTGTTACATAGGGACCAAATCTTCCAGATTTAATAAGAATTTTTGCTTTAGTGTCGGGATGTTCTCCAACATCTTTTAATGGTGGTTTAGCAACTCCGCGCCCTCTGCGCTTTGGCTCTTTTAAAATTTCTACTGCTTGCTCTTTTGTTAAGTCTAATACTGAATATAAATCTGTATTGATGCTTCTAGTTTCAGAACCGCACTTGATATATGGGCCGTACCTTCCATTTGCAACTAAGATGTCTTCTTTAAGCTCATCATGTTTTCCAAGATTAATTGGCAGGCTTAAAAGCTTTACTGCTGTTTCAAAAGTAACACTTTCTGGCTCCATTCCAGGAAGAAGTGAAACCATTTTTGGTTTATCACCACCTTCTTCTTGATCACCAAGTTGGACATAAGGACCAAATCTTCCGCTTTTTAAATATACAGGTTGTTTAGTATCAGGGTGTTCGCCAAGGGATTGTGGCCCTCTAGCAGCTATCTCTAAGAGTTCAACTGCTTTATCTACAGACATTTCATCAGGAGCAACTTCATCTGGCACCCCAGCACGGTTTTCTCCGTCTGTTAAAAATGGTCCGTAGCGACCAATTCTTACTTCCACTTCAGTGCCGTCTTCTTTTGTTCCAATCGGAAGCCCACAAACTATTCTAGGATCAATTTCCTCTAAACCCTTATCGCAAAGTGTTTTAACGCCTGGTAAACCATTGCCGTAATAAAAGTTTTTTAAATATTTAACATTATCTTTTTTGCCAACTGCAATTTCATCAAGATCGTCTTCTAACTGAGCAGTAAACTCATAATCAACTAAATATGTAAAATGTTTTTCAAGCATGCCAATTACTGCATGAGCTAAAAACGTTGGTACTAAGGAATTACCTTTTTTATGAGCATAAGTTCTAGAAAGCACTACATCTACAATTGTAGCCCAAGTACTTGGCCTACCTATTCCGCGCTTCTCAAGCTCCTTAATTAAACTGCCTTCTGTATATCTTGCAGGTGGAAGGGTTGAGTGTTCAAGGGCTTCCATCTTTTTTATATCTAACTCTTCGCCTTCTGAAAGTTTTGGTAAAAACTTTTCCTGATCGCTTAATTCAGCTTCAGGATCATCAGAGCCTTCAACATATGCACGCATGAAACCAGGGAAAGATATTGTTTTTCCAGATGCTCTAAATCTTGCATTTTTAACTTCTAACTGAACTCCTACTCTTGTTCCCCTAGCATCGTTCATTTGACAAGCTACTGTTCTTTTCCAAATAAGCTCATAAAGCTTTGCTGCTTCTTGACCCATTTTTTTTCTTACATCATCGATTGGTGTAAATTGCGATCCAGCTGGCCTAATAGCTTCGTGTGCTTCTTGTGCATTTTTTACTTTTGTTTTGTATTCACGAGGGCTGGCAGGGCAGTACTCTTTTCCATAATCAGAGATAATAAAACTACGAGCAGCTTCAATTGCTTCATTTGAAAGTGTTGTTGAGTCTGTACGCATATAAGTTATTAAGCCGTTTTCATAAAGTTTTTGAGCTACAGACATTGTGCGCCTAGCAGAAAAACTTAATTTACGGTTTGCTTCTTGCTGAAGCGTACTAGTAGTAAATGGGGGATATGGTTTGCTAGAAAACGGTTTTTCTTCAATGCTAATTACTTTTGCTTTTTTCTCAGCTAGCGCAGCTCTTAAATCCTCTGATCCTTTTTTATCTAAGTGTACAACATCTGACTTATCTTTTAGTTTGCCAGTTGTTTGTTCGAAGTCCTTTCCAATTGCAACACGCTTATCATCAACATGAGTTAATTCAGCTTCAAAAGCATCTTGAGATTTACTACTTCCTGCTTTTGAAAAAAGTGCTTTTAAATCCCAGTAAAAAGCTTTTACAAAAGAAATTCTCTCTCTTTCTCTTTCAACAAGTAATCTTAAAGCAACGCTTTGTACTCTTCCAGCACTTAAGCGAGGAGCCATTTTTCTCCACAAGATAGGGCTTAACTCATAACCAAATAATCTATCAACTACACGGCGAGTTTCTTGTGCTTTAACAAGGTTCATGTCCACATCACGAGCACTTTCTAATGCATGATTAATTGCGTCTTTAGTAATCTCATGAAATACAAGCCGCTTTACAGGAACTTTCGGTTTTAACACTTCTAATAAGTGCCAACTAATCGATTCCCCTTCGCGGTCTTCATCCGTTGCCAGTAAAACTTCGTCTGCTTCTTTTAGGAGCTTTTTTAGTTCTTGAATATTTTTCTTTTTATTATCTGGAATAATATATAAGGGCTCAAAATTAGAGTCGACATTAACTCCAAGCCTTGACCATTTTTCTTTTTTTACTGCCTCAGGAATTTCAGCAGCATTATTTGGTAAATCGCGAACATGCCCATATGAAGCTCTAACGTCAAAGCCCTTCCCCAAGAACTTTTCTATAGTCTTGGCTTTGGTAGGTGACTCAACTATTACTAATTGCTTTGTCATAATTTTTTATAATCCCTGGTTTCGATTTATGAGGTATATCTAAAAGACTTGCAAGCGAGTACATATAATAAGGTCAAGATGAGACAGCATATCTTTAATTTAAATCATTGATATAATACAAATTATTTGGAATCTAAAAAATTTGATTTTGGGTGAAAATTTAGCCCTCCTTCTACGCCAGAATTAAGGCTAGGTTCAAAATCTTAAGGATTTCTTTAGCCTTAATAGCCTTGGCCACAGTTAATTAGGCAGCACTTTTATGTCTTTTAAGAAAAACAGCTAAAAGTGAAATAGCAGAAGGGGTCATGCCAGGAATTCTCATAGCTTGCGCAATTGAATAAGGCTTTAAGTTATTTAACTTTTGAACAAACTCTGCTCTAAGGCCAGGGATTTTACTATAATCAAAATTTTCAGGTATGATTTCCTTTTCAATTTTTTTCAATCTAGCAACTTCATCATCCTGGCGCTTTAAATAGCCACTAAATTTATATTCAATTTCTAATGCGGCTAAAATATCCTCACAAAAATCAGGAGCTCCTTCAACATGATCTAAAATTTTTCTTAAATTTAACTCTGGTCTTTTTACTAACTCCGCTATACTCATAGTATCACGCAACGGAGAGCTATTGAGTTTTTCCAGCCAATCATTTGTAATTTGATTGGACTTTATTTTATAAGTGTCAATCCAATTCTTTGCATTAAGCAAACTTTCACTTTTATCTTTGTAAATAGATCTTTGCTTATCATTATAAAGATTAAACTCTAGCGCTTTTGGTGCCAGCCTTGAAAGAGCGTTATCCTCTCTAAGTATCAGTCTGTACTCTGCTCGAGAAGTAAACATTCTATATGGCTCTTCAACTCCTAAAGTAGTCAAATCATCAACAAGGACGCCAATATAAGCTTCGCCGCGATTAAGCACGAACTCTGCTTTATCTAAGGCATTTAAGGCAGCATTTATTCCAGCAATAATTCCTTGTGCAGCCGCTTCTTCATATCCAGTAGTGCCATTAATTTGGCCGGCAAGATAAAGTCCAGAAATTGCTTTTGACTCAAGAGTTACTTTTAAACTTCTTGGATCAACAAAATCATACTCAACAGCATACCCAGGTTGTAGAATTACAGCGGATTCAAGCCCAGGAATTTTACTTAAAAACTCAGCTTGAACCTCTAATGGCAAACTTGTGCTGATACCGTTGGGATAAACTATATCTGACTCAAAACCCTCAGGTTCAAGAAAAATATTATGGCTAGTTTTATCTGCAAAACGAAAAACTTTATCTTCTATTGAAGGGCAATATCGAGGGCCGCTAGATTTAATTTGTCCATTAAACATCGGGCTAAGCTCTTTATTGTTTCTAATTAAATCATGCACTTCTTCATTAGTTGAAGTTATCCAGCAGGAAATCTGCTCTCTTTCAATCGAGGCTGTCATAAACGAAAAAGGTTTAATAGGAGTTTCCCCTGGCTGCTCTTTGCATTTTGAAAAATCAATGCTGGATCTTTTTATTCTGGGAGGAGTTCCTGTTTTTAGCCTTGCAAGAGGTAAGCCTTGAGCCTTCAAAAAATCACTAAGCTTGTTAGAAGCAGTATCTCCCTGTCTTCCACCCTCCGTCTGTTTTAAACCAGTATGCATCAAGCCACGCAAAAACGTGCCAGTTGTTAATACTACTTTATCTCCAAAGACAACTTCTCCAGTAGCTAACTTAACGCCAGAAATTTTTGAGGCTTTAACAATTAGTTCAGATATCTCACCTTCAATTATACTAAGATTTTTTTCCTGATTTAAAAGAGTTTGAACCCCTTGTTTATAAAGATCTCTGTCAGCTTGCACTCGAGTTGATCTTACTGCTGGGCCTTTGCTTGAATTTAACGTTCTAAACTGAATTCCAGTTGCATCAATGGCTCTACCCATGATGCCACCAAGTGCATCAACTTCTTTTACTAGGTGGCTTTTGCCTAATCCTCCAATCGCAGGATTGCATGACATCTGCCCGATTCCATCTTGGCGTAACGTTACAAGAGCTGTCTTTGCTCCAAGACGAGCCGCTGCAGAAGCTGCTTCAACACCAGCATGACCTCCGCCAATCACAATTACCTGAAATTTTTCACTCATAATAAAACAGGGTTTAATAGTTTATTCTGTCAATTTTGCAATTTTTCACATTATGACAAGTTCTAAGAAAAAAAGCTACTTAGCATCAAAACTTGCCAATTCAAGCCATTTCTGGCACCAATTCTGTTCCTATTTTTTGAGGAAAATGAAAAACCCCGGCTAAACCGGGCGTCTTATAAAGCAAGTTGAGGTTTGTGTGGAAGCCATTCGATATAACAGCTCAAGATTGAGCCTAAGTCCTGAGAGCCAACTTTTGGTTCTAAAGTTTACTTTGTATCTAGTAAGCGCGTTTATTTTTACTGCCCTAGTTATTGGGTTTCCTACTTTCAGTTATTCTGAAAGTGACTACTCCAAAAATGACACAATTGAGGCATACGTAGCACATCTGGTTAGTTCAACAACAAAGAACTATAAAAGATCTAGAGAGCTAGCAAAGCATATAGTTAAAGAAGCTAAAGCTGCTGGGTATGACCCGTTATTTATTGCTTCGATTGTTAAAGCTGAAAGCACTTTTAATCCGCTAGCTAAATCTACCCAAGGAGCTTTGGGACTGATGCAAATCCTACCTCCAACAGGAAAGTATATCAGTGATAAAACAGATTCGGTTTCTTGGAACGGAACTCAAGCCTTAACCGATCCTGAATATAATTTAAAACTTGGCTTAGCATACTTAAAATATCTTGAGAGTTATTTTGGTACGAATAAAGAATATGTATTAATTGCTTATAACTGGGGGCCGGCAAATCTTCAGAAGGCAATCGG
>JAGRAS010000049.1 GCA_020434465.1 Bdellovibrionales bacterium
TCTGAAAGCCCAGATCCATTTTATAAGTTAAATGCACTTGCTCAGAAATTTTTTAGTTCTTCATTAAAAAATGCGCCAAAAGAAGTAAAGAGTTACATATCTAGTCGTAAGTTGAATTCTAATGCTATTGAAAAATTTGGAATTTCTTACGCACCAAATAGTTGGAGCGCATTAAATCAAAATCTGCTTAAAGCTGGAGTTAGCGAAGAACTGCTAGTCAAATCTGGCTTAGCAAAAAGAAATCAAAAAGGTGAGTTGTACGATGCTTTAAGAGGAAGATTAATTTTTCCAGTATGGGTTGATACCAAAAGAATTGCTGGTTTTGGTGGTAGGCTAATTGAGGCAGCATTTAAAGATACAAATCTTGATAATATGCCTAAATATATAAACTCCCCAGAGACAACGGCTTATCAAAAGAGTAAAATTTTATACGGATTTCCACAGGCTTCAAAGTTAATTCGTGAAACAAAAAGTGTGTACTTAGTAGAAGGCTATATGGACGTAATTAGCCTTTCACAAGTTGGTGTAGAAAATGTTTTAGCAGTTTGTGGTACTGCTGTTACTCCTGAGCACATTAAGCGTCTTAAATATTCAGCTAGAAGAGTCAGCATTTTATTTGATGCTGATGATGCAGGTAAGGCTGCCGCAGGTAGATTATATGAGCTTTTTTTAAATTCAGGTATCGATTCTGCTGCGATTTTTCTTTCCGATGGTCAGGATCCTGATGATATTGCTAAGCAGTACGAGGCTGAGACTAAGACTTACTTGGAAAATCATAAAAAAGTTTCTTTGCTTGAGTGCTTGATCTATTCAGAAATAAAAAAACAAGGAGTCTTATCGGCAAGTGAGCTTGGAGCCGCTGCTAAAGGCGTCTTAGCAGAAAAAATTGGAAAAGTTCTGGCAAAAATTGAGAATCCAATAGAAAGAGATGAGGCAGTTAAAGCCACGGCTAATTCGATTAATATTGATACTAAAAATTTATTTCTATTAGTAGATGGTTTTAGAGGAGATGAGGTTAAAACCACTAGTACAGTAGAAATTAGAACTGAAAATGTTTTACCCGGTGCGATAATTGAAGCAGGCAATTTACCTCATAGTGATCGCAGCCTTTTATTGGCAGTTATTGCACGCAAAGAGGAGCTTGTAGATAAGGTTTTGAGTAGTTCTGAAATATGCGATTACCTGCATAAAGATTCAAGATTGTTTATAGAGGGCTTAGGTGAAATTTTAGCTACTGATTTTGAAAGTGATCGTAAAAAAAGTTTAATTAAATCATTCCTTAATGGTTTTGGTAAAAGTTGGATAGATCTTTGGAAGGAGTCATACAAGATGGCAGAAGATCCCGCAGTTGATATGTTAAAGATTTTCCAAGATTGCCAAACTTTTGCTAGCAGACGTAAGATCAAAGATATTCTTGAAAAGCTAAGAAGCGAGATAAAACAGGCGGTTTCTGAGGAGCAAAAAAATAGTCTCAGAGAGCAAGAAGTTGAGCTGGTTAAGAAAATGCAAAATATCTAATAAGTATAGCTGGTTAGCTTGTCAAGTTTGTCAAGATTATTTTGGCTGAGCTTATGGATTAATTGTCATTGTCAAGTTAAACTGACTTCAGGTCTCATTTATTTTCAGTACTTAGGCGTCATTTGACAAAAAATACTGCATAAATACTTTATATCGTTCTTATTGATTTTAAGGAGCTAGAATCAATAAGGATTATTAAGCATAGTAAGCTTAAGGGTGACCGAGATAGATTTTTTAATATAAACAGGGAAGGTTTCGTGACTAGAAAGAAGAATACAAAGTCTGCATCAAAAGTAAAAAAGAAAACTGCTGTAAAGGCAAAGTCAACTACTAAGAAAAGTACAAAGCAAGCTAAAAAGTCTGCTAAGAAAACACGCACAAACTCTAGTGATAAAAAACGTGCTGCGCTTAAGCAGAAAACAAAAAAACAGACAGAGAAAAAACAAGCAGATGGAACAGTTTCGGCTAAAAATACTGAAAAAGATCAGCCGCGAATAAAGATAAAAATTAAAACTAGGTCTGCAACAAAAATTAAACGGCCACTAAGAAAGAAAAAGGGTGCTGCAAAGAATGTTAAAAAGGAAAAATTGTTTGATGCTGAGAAAGCTCAGCGCGAGTCAATAGCTCGATTAGGAGAGATTATTTTAGGCGATGTAGATGAAACGTCTAATCAGGAAAAGACTCGTAGAAAAAATGAAAAAGAGCTTAGAAAACTAATCGATTTAGGAAAAGATAGGGGTTACTTAACTACTGCAGATCTTAGTAAAGCGCTCACTGCTGAATATGTTTCAGAGGATAATATTGATGATGTTATAGCAATGTTTGGCGAGCTAGATATTGATGTAATTGATTCTGGTGGAAAACTAGACAAAGACAATCCTGATTCCCGAGCTAGAGCAAGCATTGATAGTTCTATTGGAAAGAGTACTGACCCAGTAAGAATGTACCTCCGTGAAATGGGTAATGTTAGCCTTTTAACTAGAGAAGGCGAAGTTACAATTGCTAAAAAAATTGAGGCTGGTCTAAAAATTGCTCAAGAAGAAATTTTGAAACAACCTATCTCACTTAAGTACACTGTAGATTTATTTGATATGGTTAAAAATAAAGAAATCCGCATGCGGGATCTCTTTATGGTTGAGAACGAAGAAGTTGGCCCTCAAGATGGAAAAAACATATCTACATCTGCTCCCGCAGATGAAAGTGATGATGATGAGGAAGAAGTTGATGAGGAAACAGCTGCTGAGAGAGCAAAGTCTTTGGAGGAAGAGGAAGAGTCAGCACGCAGATCTTTTCTTAAAAAAGCATCTGCATATAGACGTGCATTAAAAGAAGCTCAAAAACAATTTGAAAATATCCAAGCTGCCAGGCTTGCTAAAAAGAAAAATGTCGCAGATTTAGAGAAAAAATACGATAAATTACTAGTTAGGAATGCTTCAAAAATTATTAAGCTTAAGCTAAGTGAAAAACAGCAAGGCTTGATGTGTGACAGAATTAAATCTGTTTATTCATTGGGTAGAATTGGTCGTAAAAAACTTCGTGAGTTGGAAAGAAGAGTTGGTAGATCTAGTCAAGAGTTAGTAGAGGCTGTTAATGAGTTGAACTCTGAAAATCAATTAGAATTCAAGCGCGTTTGTCGCAGATTTAAAATGAAAGCTGCTGATGCAAGAAAAATTGGGCAAGATATTCTCGAAATCAAAAGTAGGCTTGATGAAGTTGTAACTCAGTCTTTGATGAATATTGACGATTTTATGATATCTGTTAAGCGTTTAAGACAAGGCGAGCACGATGCCTATGTTGCAAAGCAAGAACTTGTTGAAGCTAACTTAAGATTAGTTGTTTCTATTGCAAAAAAATATACAAATCGAGGCCTGCAATTTTTAGATTTAATCCAAGAAGGAAATATTGGCTTAATGAAAGCAGTTGATAAGTTCGAGTACCAACGTGGTTATAAATTTTCAACTTATGCAACTTGGTGGATTAGGCAAGCGATTACCAGAGCTATAGCTGACCAGGCAAGAATCATTCGTATCCCTGTACATATGATTGAAACTATCAATAAACTGGTTAGAACTTCGCGCTATTTAGTTCAGGAACTTGGTCGTGAGCCGACTCCTGAAGAGATTGCTGAAAAGATGGAGATTCCGCTTGAGAAGGTTAGGAAGGTTTTAAAGATAGCCAAAGAACCTATTTCCCTAGAGACTCCAATTGGCGAAGAAGAAGATTCGCAACTTGGGGATTTTATAGAAGACAAGCGTGTTGTTTCACCTGCAAATGCGGTTGTTAATATGAACCTTCAAGAGCAAACAAGAAAAGTTTTATCTACACTTACTCCTCGTGAAGAAAAAGTTTTACGAATGAGATTTGGTATCGGAGAGAAGAGTGATCATACTCTTGAAGAGGTTGGTCAAAACTTTGATGTAACCCGCGAAAGGATTAGGCAGATTGAAGCTAAAGCTTTAAGGAAGTTAAGGCATCCAAGCCGCAGTAAAAGACTAAGATCTTTCATGGAGAAGTAAAAAGAATGCTTATTGGGATTTTAGTAATTCCTGATAAGTCTTTTTAATTTCTGCCGCTGAGATTTCAATTCTTAGATTGAAATTTGCAAAGTTAAAGCTGCGCTCACTAAGATCAGAAACCGATTTTGGTTGTTTAATGAGAGAGATAAGTTTGTCTTTTACTGTATTTTCATCAGTATTCACAATTTGAGATAAGCTTAAGACAGGGGTCTTTTGCGATATTTCTGTCGGGTTGTAACCAAGAGCTACCGCACCTGCACCCATAGCAAGCATTGAAAAATAAGAATAAGGGCGTATTAAATTATCAATAAAGACATCAGCAGTTCTAAATGCCTGCATGATACTACCCAAGTTGGTTTGATTGTCTATTTTCAGCTCTGATAATTGAATTTTTTCTTCAGCAATCAAATCTTTTAGTTGCTTTGTAAGGGTGCTACTTTCATCTTTATAAGATTCTCTTAAGATTTGAATAAGCCTTAAGGGTCGATCATTAATATCTCTTTTTTCACTAGCCTCAAGGATTTCAGAGCTAAGGCCTGGATTAACCCAAGAAGTTTTTTTTATTTCATTTAATAGATAAATAGAATCAGGCACTGAAACAAAAATATGATCAAAAGTATTCTCCAAGAATTTATTTAATTCATTTGACTTAATTCTATTTTCTTCACCATATGCGGAAAAAACCAACTTAACTTTTTGTTTTTTTGCTTTAGAAACTAATTCACTTGAATAATCTTGATTGCTTGTGTTTAGAAAACTTAGGGTTGAAAATCCGTGAAGGTGCAGTATGTCTGTTGAATCATCAATCAGACCTAAAACTTCTTCAAAGGCTACTTGATGATAAATAGTGTTATCTATGTCATTTGCTGAAGCAGGATAAAGCTCCACATTCAAGTCTGATTTAGCTTGATGTTTAAAAAGTAGTAAGGCTGGAATGGTAAAGCCTGCCAAATGAGTGATTTTCATTCAAATATGGTAAATTAAAAAAACTCAAGTGACCATGTGCAATTTTAAAAGAGCTTGGTACTGCTAAAATCTCTTTTGTTTTATAGCCATTTCTAAGCTGTCTTGCTAAGCTTGGTTATATTTTAGTGACTTATTTATTATAAAGTTTGAAAGGTCGAAGTAATGATAAATCGTAATATAGTGTATTTTCTTTACTTGTTATGTCTTCTGCTAATATTTAGTTTTGTTTCTTGTGGTAAGTTTGCTCCTCCTTTGCCCCCTGAATCTTTTGCTCCAAAAAGTGTTAGGGATATGCAAGTAATCGCTAGTATCGAAGGTGTTAAATTTGAATGGGAAGCTCCTGACTTAGATCGTCAAGGAAAAGAGCTTACGAGTATGAATGGCTATGAAATTCAAAGAAAAGTAGTTCTTTCTAAAGAGGAATTAAAAGATGCTAATGAAGAAGATTTGGAATTTGATGTTGTAGGTTTTATTGAAGATATACACATTCTCAATAGAGATGAGAAAAGAAAGCTGGCTCTTGCAGAAGGTCGTCCATCAAAAAGAATTGACGCTGATGATCATTTAAAACACTTTACTTATTTGGATCAGGGTCTTACTCCGGGGGTTGAATATGTATATAAAATTGTACCAATAAATCAGGATGACGAAGAAGGTGATGTAAAACAGTTTGTTAAGGTTAAATTTCAAGGTGAATCAAGTACCATTGTTTTAATGAATAACTCTGAGTTTTTAGCTGGGGAAGACTTTTTCGGGTAAGTTGCTGTATTTATAGTGGATTTAGTTTTGCTAAAACCTTAATTACTAATTATAACTGACTTTTTTTATATCAAGCATAGAATTTTATTAGTATTTATCTGTGGATAAGTATCCTTTTTAATTTTCTAAATTGCCTTTTCTTAGTCCTATTGCTATAAGCCAGAGATAGGAACATAGATTTAAAACGGCATTAGCGCAGTAAGTAGTTTTGCGTAAAGCTTAAGAATAGTTTCTAGTTTATTGACTGCCTAATTATTGCATTTTAGCTAAATTCACAAAGGTTTTAGCTGGCGGTTAGGTAGAAGTTTGTAATGAGAGTTTTTTTTTCAGGGGCTTTGAAATATGGGTAAGAAAAGAGAGAAAGCTAACTACATGATTCAATCTGTTTCACATGCGATTGATGTGCTTGAGGAATTAAGTAAAGCAGGAGGTGAAGTTGGCGTAACTGAGCTTTCAAAGCGCTTAAAATTGCACAAGAATAATGTGTTTAGATTGTTAGCTACTTTAGAGTTGCGTGGCTATGTTGAGCAGAACATGGAGACTGAGGATTACCGCTTAGGTGTTAAATCTTTACAACTAGGGCAAGCTTATCTTGCGCAGAGTGATTTGGTTCAGCGCTCACTGCCAATTATGAGAAAGCTGTCAGAAGGTCTTGGAGAAACAGTTAGTCTTGCAGTTTTACAAAATGGACAAGTGCAGTTCCCGATATCTATTGCTTCAAAACGACCAGTAAGTGTGTCAGCTAGAATAAATGTTTCATTGCCTGCAAAAATGAATGCAGCTGGTAGATTGTTAACTGCGCAACTCCCTGATTCAATGCTTGATGAGCTTTTAGCTTCTAATACTCCCCAAGATGCTGCTATTAAAAATCAGTTGCATGAGTTGAGAAAAACAGGGGTGATAATGGACAAGTCTGCAATTGAAGCAGATGTAACAGCTATTGCAAAAGTTGTTACTGGTCATAATAAGCAAGTTGTTGGTGCGATAGAAGTGTTAGCGCCTCAATATAGAGCGAAAGCTGAGTCGATTATGGCTTCTGTAGAAGAGGCTGCAAATGAGTTATCCTTAACTCTAGGTGCAAGTAAGCCTGGGTTAATTGCTACTATCGAGAAGGAGATTACAAACACTACAACTGCAAGTATGTAGCATTTAATACTTCTCTAGAATAAAAACCTGCCTTAAGCTTACACTTTTGGCGGGTTTTTTATTGGCAATTTTAAAACACATTTTCAAATTTAAATATTCAAAGCTTTAAATTTGCCTACTCTTGTTTTCTGTATTGAGTTAAGATCTGTTAAAAAATCGCAGATTTTTTTTTGTTCATGTAAGGGGAACTGTGACATATAATTCTCATTTTTTAAATTTAACTGATGATCAGGCAGCTCTTAAGGAAGAGGCCTTGAAGTTTGCTCAAAAAGAAATTGTTCCAGTAGCAGGCAAATATGACGCTTCTAGTGAATTTCCAAAGGATATTTTAAAAAAAGCTCATAGTCTTGGTTTGTTTAACTTAACTATAGATGAAAATCTTGGTGGCACTGGTTTAGGTATTCATGATGCTTGTCTGATTATTGAAGAGTTGGCTGCTGGTTGTGGTGGATTTGCAACTTCTATTGTAGCAAATGATTTAGCTTTGATTCCTATTTTGATTGCTGGAAATGATAAGCAAAAAGAAAAATTTGTTAAAAATATTGCTGAGGCAGGTGATTTTGCATCTTTTTGTTTAAGTGAGCCTGGTGCAGGCTCAGATGCTGGAGGCATATCAACAAATATTAAGGCTGACGGTGATTATTATATTTTAAATGGTGCAAAGCAGTGGATAACCAATGGCGGTCATGCGAAGCAATTTACAGTGTTTGCAACAATCGATAAGGAAAAAAAACATAAAGGTATTTGCTGTCTTGTAGTGCCAAGAGACTTAGAGGGAGTTAGTACTGGTCACCATGAAAATAAACTAGGACAGCGTTGTTCAAATACGGTTAGTGTAAACTTTGATAATGTAAAGGTTCCAAAAGAAAACTTATTGGGCGCAGAAGGTGATGGTTTTGTTACTGCGATGAAAACCTTAGATAAAACCAGGCCGATGACCGCAATAATAGCTACAGGAATTGCAAGAGCTGCTTTTTTATATGCTTTAGATTATGCCAAAGATAGAAAACAATTTAGTAGGCCAATTGCTGACTTTCAAGCTGTTCAATTTATGCTTGCCGATATGGCTACGAGTATTGATGCTGCTAGATTATTAACTCTGAGGTCTGCAGAAATGCTTGATCGTGGTGTTGATGCTTCAACAGAGTCAAGTATGGCAAAAAGATTTGCAGCTGATGAGGCTATGCAAATAACAACCAATGCTGTGCAAATTTATGGTGGCTATGGTTATACAAAAGAGTATCCTGTTGAAAAATTAATGAGAGATGCAAAGCTTATGCAGATATATGAAGGTACCAGTCAGATTCAGCGGATTGTTATTGCAAAGGGTTTGTTGAGGGACTAATTATGCCAAAAGTTTTTGATAGAGAAGATGCTATGACGCGTGTAGAGCAAGATTCTCAGTTATTGTCTGAGCTGATGGATATTTTTCTTACAGAATATCAGGATTATCTTACAGCGATCGATAACGCGATAATATCTAAGGATACCAAAAAAATTACAGAAAATGCACATAGTATAAAAAGCGCCTTAGGAAATATTGGTGCGGCAAGCTCTTTCGAATTAGCAAAAAATCTTGAGTTTGCTGCAAGAAAAGATCAATTAGAAAAAGCAGTTGGTTTTTCTGCTGCATTAAAGACTGAAGTTGGTAAGTTTTTAGTTGAAATTGAAAAGTTTAAGTCGGCTTAGAAATCTTTTTAGTGAGTATGCTTTGACCACTGGGATAGTTT